>CAXICH010000049.1:0-12267 GCA_964022245.1 uncultured Alphaproteobacteria bacterium | reverse complement strand
GGGTGCGGATAGGCGAGCCACCAATCGCCTGATCCAGCGCATGGCCGATCAGGCCGGTCAGACGCCCCAGCATCAGCAGGTCGACAGCCCCTTCGCGCGGCAGGTCCAGACGACGGGCGAGGAGCGCCAGCGCCAGCGGCAGGCCGGGCGCCAGGCCATGCGCCTCCCCCTCGCGCCAGACGGCGTCGAGGTCGGGTGGCAAGCGTGCCGCCTCGATCAGGGCGCGCGCGCAGTTTTCGTCCGTGTCCGGAGACGCGCGATCCGTGAAGCCCGGGGCGGTACCGGTTTCCTCGATCGCGCGCGACAGGGACTGGGCCGGATTGCGGCGGGCCTGAACCACCCAGGACGAGGCCATCTGGGTCTGCCTCATCAGCGGGGACCCCATCAGGGCGGTGACGCCAGCCAGGGCCGCACCCGCCAGCGGCGCGCCGGACTGGGCGGTCGTGCGGGTGGCCAGAAGGGGCGGCAGGGCCAGATCGTCCGCACACAGAACAAGAGCCCGCCGGATCAGGTCGGCGTCCCGCTCGATCAGTTTCCAGCCGCGGGCCAGACGCTGATGGAACAGGAGGCGCGGCCCCGACCCGGCCGCCGCATCGATGACCTCATTGAGGAGGTCGGCGGCCTCGGCTCGCAGGCTCTCGGCCTCGCGGCCCGGGAGCGGGAGGTCCTCGGCGGCCCGCCGGGCCAGACAGGCGCAGGTCCTGAGACGGATGGAAGCACCGGTGACCGCGTCGACACGGGGCTTCAGCCCCATGAGCGGCTGGGCCGACTTCAGCCCCCACAGACGTCGGGCGACATCCTCGAGGGTGGCCTGGGCCGAGAGCTGGACGACATCGAGACCGGCGTAACACAGGCGGCCATCGATCCGGGTCGACAGGGTGGAGAAGATCTCGGCCTCGCCGCGCCCCGCAGCGCCCCGATTGAGGACGGCGGGCAGAACGGTGCGATCCCCGGCTTCGAGGCGCTCGATATCGCTTTCTGCATAAAGGCTGCGGCGCGGGTCGGTCGGGTCCGGGCGGGCCGCGATCCGGCCACGGCTGACATAGGCGTAAAGCGTCTGGGTCTTGACCCCCAGTCGCTTCAAGGCTTCGGCGCGCCCGATCCAGCCGTGTCCTGCGTCCATGCCCGCCCCGTGCAGAAACCCGTGAGAAATTCAGTGAACCGCCAGTCTGGGACGATTTCATGACACAGCGGTGTCTGGGCCGCGCCGGGGGCCATTGGCAAGCCCGTGCGGATGGGCGACAAGCCCGCCATGACGCCTCGCCCCTCCTCGCAATTCGGCCAGAGCCTGTCCGGGACCTGGGCCGTCTGGGCCCTGGTCATTGGGATTGTCGCCCTGAAGGTCTTTGCCGCCCGGGCCACGGGGTCGGTCGGGGCTCTGACTGCCCTCACGGACAGCATTATGGACCTGCTGGTGCTCGGCATGGTCGCCGGGGCGGGCCGTACGACCCGGACCGCGGCGGCCGACGCCCGCGTCCGGCGCCTGAAGGGCAGTATGGTGATTGCGGCCGGGGCCTTCATGGGCCTGGTCTGTCTCGCCCGGATCGTCCAGCCGGTGCCGCTGTCGGGCGGCTACTGGGGGCCGGGGGCGGCGCTGGCCGTCATCGGCCTGACGCTAGGGCTGGCGTGGATGCGCGGGCGGGCCGCGGCCCTGCGCCCGGCAGAGGTGCGCGGGGAGGTGCGCGACCAGTCGATCGCCGAGCTGGCGGCGGCGGGCGTCCTGGCGCTCGGACTCGTGGCCGGGGTATTGCTGGGCGCCCCGGCGCTGGATGCCGCCGCCGGACTGATCCTTGCGATCTGGATGGTCTGGGGCGGATGGGCCCTGATCCGAACGGCCGGAGACATCGCCCGGTCCGGAGCGCCGACCCTGGTGCCCGGAACGCCGCCCGTGCAGCGCGGCCCCTGGGGCTGAGGCCACGCGGTAAACGTGCGCTTAACGACCCCTGGGGCATGGAGGCCGCATGGCCGAGTCCGTCCTGCTTCATTTCGCCTTCGATCCGGGATCGCGATGCGCGCGTCTGGCGCTGGGCGAGGCGAAGCTTGCCGTCCAGGAGGCGCCGGTCAAGCCGTGGGAAGACGACTGCCCCCTGCACGGGCTGAACCCGTCAGGCATGCCGCCGGTGCTGAAGGTCGGCGATCTGGTGCTGTGCGAGAGCGCAGCCATCCTCGGCTGGGTCGACGACCAGACCGAGGGCAAGCTTCTGTTCACCCGGGACGAGGCGGAGCGCGCCGAGACCCGTCGCCTGACGGGCTGGTTCGAGCGCAAATTCACCGACGAGGTCCAGGCCGTGCTGTTGCACGAGCGGATGGAAAAGCCGCTGCTGCGGCTCGGCCCGCCCGAGGCGCGGGCGCTCCGGGCCGGCCGCGAGGCGCTGAAGGGCCATCTGGTTGAACTGGAGGCTCTGGCGCAGGGCCGCGACTGGCTGGCCGGGCGGCGGCTGGGTCAAGCCGATCTGGTTGCGGCGGCGCATCTGTCGGTGCTGGACTATTTCGGCGAGATCGCCTGGGCGACGTATCCGGCGCTCAAGGACTGGTATGTGCGGATGAAATGCCGCCCCTGCTTCCGGCCGCTGCTGGCCGACCGCCTGCCGGGCCAGCCGCCCGTCGCCCATTACGACGACCTCGACTTCTAGGGCTGTTCGCGGCATGGCGGGGCGATGAGCGCCCAAAGCGACAATCTGGTCGAGGAGATCCGCGCCCGCGCGAGCGCGCTGGGCTTTGACGCCTGCCAGCTGGCCTCGGCCGAGGCGCCCTGGGCCGCCGGGGATCATCTGGACCGGTTTGTCGAGGCCGGCCGGCACGGCGACATGGCGTGGATGGAGACCACACTCGACCGCCGCCGGCATCCGACCGCCATGTGGGATCAGGCGCGCACGGCCATTGTTCTGGGCCTCAACTACGGGCCGGACAGCGATCCTCTGGTCGAACTGGAGGACGGATCGCGCGGTTATATTTCGGTCTATGCGCGTGGCGACGACTATCATGAGCTGATCAAGGGCCGACTGAAGACCCTCGCCGGCTTCGTCGCCGCCAAGACCGGCGAGGACGTGAAGGTGTTCGTCGACACCGCCCCCCTGATGGAAAAGCCGCTGGCCCAGCGCGCCGGTCTGGGCTGGCAGGGCAAGCACACCAATCTGCTGTCGCGCCGACATGGAAACTGGCTGTTCCTGGGGGTGATCCTGTCGGCCGCCGATCTGCCGGTCGATGAGGCCGAGGGCGAACACTGCGGCAGCTGCACCGCCTGTCTGGACGCCTGCCCGACCCGGGCCTTTCCCGCGCCCTTCCAGCTGGATGCGCGACGCTGCCTGTCGTATCTGACCATCGAGTTCGCGGGGCCCTGGCCGGAGGAGTTTCGCACGGCGGCGGGCAGCCGCATCTATGGCTGCGACGACTGTCTGGCAGTCTGTCCGTGGAACAAGTTCGCCCAGACCTCCCGGGAGGCGCGACTGGCGGCCCGGGACGAGGCGGTCGCCCCGCCATTGGCCGAACTGGCAGCTTTGGACGACGCCGCCTTTCGCGCGCGCTTTCGCAAGAGCCCGGTCAAGCGGATCGGCCGCGATCGCTTCGTCCGCAATGTGCTGTACGCCCTCGGCAACAGCGGCGATCCGGCATTGCTGGAGTCTGCCCGGGGTCTGGTCGGGGACCCCGACCCTGTGGTGGCGGACGCGGCCCGCTGGGCGGTGAGGCGCCTGACGTCCGGGACCTAGCCCGTGGCCTCACCCACGCCGCGGTGGCCGCCGGGGGCCGGGGCGACGGCCAGCAGCTTGACGCGGAAGACCAGCACCGAATTGCCGGGAATGGCCGGAGGACGCCCATCCTCGCCATAGCCGAGCTCGGGCGGCACATAGAGCAGCCATTCGTCGCCCGGGCGCATCATCTGCAGCGCCTCGGTCCAGCCGGGCACGAGGCCCTGGGGGGACATCACCGCGGGCGCACCGCGCTGATAGGAACTGTCGAAGACGGAGCCGTTCGTCAGGCTGCCCTCATATTCGACGCGCACCAGGTCGTTGGTGTCGGGCTGGACGCCGTCGGCGGGGCCCGAGTTGATGACCTTGTACTGGAGGCCGCTTTCGGTGGTCTGGACGCCTTCCGCCCGGGCGTTGGACGTGAGGAAGTACTCGGCCGCTCTGGCTTCGGCGGCGCTGTCGGCGGACGGATCGGCGTCGCCGCCCCCGCAGGCGGACAGCAGCAAAAGGCCCGCACATGCCGCGCCCGCGGCCTTACCCCATGCGAAGTTCATAACCCTTGTCCCCCAGAGCCTTGCCGATCTCGTCGGCATGCGCCGAGTCGCGGGTTTCCACCATGATGTCGAACTCGGCCCCCTTGGCCGGCACGTCAAGCGCCAGCCGGTTGTGGACCACGTCGATGATATTGCCGCCCAGACCGCCGATCACAGCGGCCATGGCAGACAGCATCCCGGGCCGGTCGTCGCCCAGGATGCGATAGACGATCAGCCGCCGCTCGCGGACCATTTCGCGGTTCAGCACCACGGCCAGCATGCGGGCGTCAATATTGCCCCCGCACAGCACCAGCCCGACCTTGCGGCCCCTGAAGCGGTCCGGATTGGCAAGGAGGGCCGCCAGCCCCCCGGCGCCGGCGCCCTCGGCCACGGTCTTTTCGAGGGTGGCATAGAAGGCGACGGCCTTTTCGAACTCGGCCTCCTCGCAGACGAAGACCTCCTTCACCAGCGGGTCGGCGAGGGCGAAGGGGATGTCGCCGACCGCCTTGATGGCGATCCCCTCGGCGATGGTGGCCCCGCCGCATTTCGGGGTTTCGCCCCGACGGCGCGCGCTGAAGGACGGATACATGGCCGCCTCGACACCATGGACGTTCAGGTCCGGCCTGATGGCCTTGGCGGCGATGGAACAGCCGGCGATCAGGCCCCCGCCGCCGATCGGGATCAGCATGTCTTCCAGATCGGGCGCATCCTCGAGGAACTCCATGGCGCAGACGCCCTGCCCCGCGACGATGCCTTCGTCGTCAAAGGCCGATATGAAGACGAAGCCGTCCTCATCGCGCAGACGATGGGCTTCGGCGGTCGAGCCGGTGAAGTCCGCGCCCTCGATCACGACGGTCGCGCCGTGGCGGCGGGTGCCGTCGATCTTCACGAAGGGGGTGCCCTCGGGCATGACGATGGTGACCGGCACGCCGAGCCGTCCGCCATGATAGGCCAGAGCCTGGGCATGGTTGCCGGCCGAGGCGGCGACGACGCCGCGTTTCCGCTCGTCCGCGTCCAGCAGCATCAGCCGGTTGAGCGCGCCGCGCTCCTTGAAGCTGCCGGTGAAGTGGAGGTTGTCGAACTTGACCCAGACCTCGGCCCCGGTCAGCTCGGACAGACGGCGGGAATGGCGTGTGGGGGTATGATCGACCTGGCCGCGAATGCGCTCACGGGCAGCCTCGATATCGGAGTAGGTGACGGTCATCCGGGGTATGGGTCCCAAAGCGTTCCTGCCGTGTAGATCACGGTCTTCAGCCGCCGCTTGTGGACCAGAGCCGTATCGCTCGCAACCTTGACCTTATGGCTTGCGTTAGGCGTCATGGCAGTGACGTCGATCCCGGCCTATGATCGGCGGCACGTGTTCCGGAGGAAGAAACCTGACCATGCCCTTTTCGCTACGTAGCCTCGCCCTGTCGTCCCTGACGGCCGCTGCCCTGGCGGCCACCGCCGCCTGCGCGCCCACCACCGGACCGGGACCGGGACCGAGGGTCGAATCAACCGCCTTCAATGCCGCCGACTTTGCGTGGTCGGGGGTGAACGGCACGGGAAGCGTCAACGGCCGGATCGACTACGCCCAGAACGGCGCACGCTACACCTGCACGGGATCCGTCGCCCTGACGCCGGTGACTCCCTACACCCGCGCCCGGTTCCGCAATCTGTACGGCTCGATCGACAAGGCCGCCCTGCCTGAATCGGTCGTTCGTGCTCGCACCGTGGCCGATCCCAACGCCGACTACCGGTCCTATGTGCGGTCCTCGACCTGCGCCGATAACCGCTTCCAGTTCAGCGGCCTGCCCGCCGGGGAATGGTTCATCATCGCCCCCGTCAGCGCAGGCGGCGAGGAGCGGGTTGTCATGATGCAACGGATCCGGACCCGCGACGGCGCGCGCGTGGACGTCACCCTCTAGAGAATGGAGTTCAGCATGGCCCACCTGTCGACGCGTATCGGAACGATGATCGCCGCGGGGGCCGTAATGGGCCTTGGGGCCACGACCGCCGAGGCCCAGAGCCGCTATGGCGGGCAGTATCAGGCCCCCTATCAGACGCCCTATGCGGAACAGGGCCGGTATGGCTATGAGACCGACTACCGGTATCAGCGCAGCTATCGCAGCGAGCGTCGAAGCAGCGGGTATTCGGACTGGAGCGTCGCGGCCCAGCGCGACCGGCCCGGCGACTATCGGTGTGACGCCTTCTGGGACGCCAACCGCACCGATTGCGACGCCCGCTGGCGCGACCAGCGGCACCGGACCTCTTACGGGTCCAGCAGCTACGGGTACGGGCGGGACCATCGCGACTATGACCGGCGCCACGATGACGGCTATGGCTATGGCTATGGCTATGGCTATGGCTATGGCTATGGCTATGGCTATGGATACGGCTACGGTCGGCCGCAGCCTTATTACGGTTCATCCTACCGCCACCCGCCTGCCTATGGCCAGGGCGGCGCCACCCCCTATTACGGGGCCTATGGTCGGCCGGATCTGGTCTATCCGGGCTCGGGTTCGGCCTATGGCGGCGGGCGCGACGCCCGCCGGGTCGAGTGGTGCCGCCGCACCTATCGATCCTATGATCCGCGCTCGGGATATTACCGGGCCTATAGCGGCCGACTGATCTATTGCGGCTGATCCCGAGATAAACCGTCGTTCGCCATGCTTTGGCCCCAGCCAGAGGCGCACAGAGGGCCTGCGTCCGATCGGACGCGGGGTACGGTTAAGGGAGCGCGTCCATGTCCCGACACAACATCACCGGTTCGGAAGCGTTTGATCGTCGTCCGTTTGTCTATATCCGCTCGGTGTCGAGCGGGGGCTTGCGGCGTCGGCGGGCCCGACTGGCGCTGGGCTTTGTGCTGGGCGTGATCGTTGCCCTGGCCATCGTCACCGTCGGCCTGCTGATGATCTTCATGCCCGCGCCTGCCTGAGAACGGACCGGCCTGACGAGCCGTCAGGCCAGCCAGACCATCCGCCGGGTTTCGACCGGGGCGCCGCGCGCACGACTGAGGCCCGGGCGGACCTCGCCTGTGTACAGAAAGCCCGCCTTTTCCAGCACCCGTCCGGACGCCGGATTGTCGACAAAGTGGCCGGCGACCAGCGCCCGCTTGCGCCAGCGGCTGCGCGCCCAGCTGAGCGCCCCCTGCAGGGCTTCGGTGGCATAGCCCCGGCCCCAGTAGGGCCGTCCGATCCAGTAGCCCGTCTCGGGCACCGGATCCGCGTCATCGAAAAGGCCGATGACCCCCACCGGCCCCTGATCCTCATGCTCGATCAGGAAGGTGCTGCCCTTGCGGGGGTCCTGCGCGGCGACATTGGCCAGGAATTCCTCGGCATGAGCCGTCGAATAGGGCGACGGCATGCGCAGGGTCATGCGGGCAATGTCGGGATCATTGGCCAGGGCGACGAGGCGCGGGGCATCCTCGGGACGGGGGGCGCGCAGCGCCAGACGCCGCGTTTCTATGACGGGCAAGGGTTCAATTCCGCACATGGCCGGACCTCGGTCTTCCTGCCGCCGCCTTGTGAGGGCTCGGGCGGCGCGAGGCGGGGAACGAAAACGGGGAGCCTGGTGATCCAGACTCCCCGCGGAATATTTCCCTTGGTCCGGATCGGCTGCTGGTTGAGCAACACGATCCGGTCAGGCTTCGTGTTACTCGGCGGCGGCGGCGGTGCCTGCCTGGTCGTCGTTGGCCGCAAGAATCGAGACGTAACAGCGGCCACCGGTCTTGGTGGTGAACTTCACCGAGCCCGGGGTAAGGGCGAACAGGGTGTGGTCACGGCCCATGCCGACGTTGTCGCCCGGGTGCCATTTGGTGCCGCGCTGACGGATGATGATGTTGCCGGCCAGCACGCGCTCGCCGCCATATTTCTTCACGCCGAGGCGTTTGGATTCGGAGTCGCGACCGTTACGCGACGAACCACCGGATTTCTTGTGAGCCATAGGTCTGCTCCGTTACTCTTCTCGTTGCGCTGTCGCGCGTCGCGCCGGTTGGGCGCGGGTGAATATTAAGCGTCGTCGCCGGCCTTGTCCGCCTTCTTGGCGGGGGCCTTCTTGGCGGGAGCCTTGGTTTCGGTCTTCTCGGCCTTGGGAGCCGCAGCCTTCTTGGCGGGGGCCTTCTTGGCCGGAGCCGCCTTGGCTTCGGTCTTGGGGGCTTCCGTCTTGGCCGCAGCAGCCTTGGGGGCCTTGGCCGGCTTGGCTTCAGCGGTGTCGTCGCGCGAGGCCAGGCCGCGGGCGCGCAGGTTCATCTCGGCCTTGGTCATCAGCGAGGTTTCGCCGTCCCATTTGGCCTTCTCGCCGGCACCTTCGATGCCCGTGATGCGCAGCACCGATTCCATCTGGCGATGGCCGCGCGTGCGGCGGTAGCCCTGACGGCGGATCTTCTTGAAGATCTTGACCTTCTCACCCTTGCGGGTCTCGATCAGGGTCGCCGCGACCGTGGCGCCATCGATCAGCGGGGCGCCGACCGTGATGCCCTTGTCGCCGCCCAGCATCAGGACTTCGCCAAAGCTGACATCCGAACCGGCGTCGCCGTCCAGCTTTTCGACGACCAGCACGTCGCCCGGTTGAACCCGGTATTGCTTACCGCCGGTCTTGATTACCGCGTACATATCGAAAAGCCTCAAAGCCTGAACGCATAAAGATTAGCGCCCGCGGAGGACCCCCGCAGGCGAAGAGCGGCGACATATACGGAAGGGCAGCGCCGAGTCAACGGACAAGCGTGCATTCATCCGCGCCTCGCCGGACTTTCCACACTCTCGCCCGAACGATAAGTCAGGACGGGCGGGCGGACGGGCCCGGCCGCTTCGGGATGTCCATGACACACGCCTCCTCCCCGACCAAGGACCGCGCGCTGGAGGCGGCGAGGCGGCTGGCCGGACAGGTGGCCGGAGCACTGCAGGCGGATCTGTCGCTGCGGCTGTGGGACGGGACGGTCGTGGGGCTGGGAGATCAGGCCCGTGACGACATCCAGCTGGTCATTGCCGGACCGGAGGCCCTGAGGGCGCTGATCCTGAGGCCAGGGCTGGCGACCCTGTTCCGGCTGTTCGCCACGGGCGATCTCGCGGTCGAGGGCGGATCGCCGCTGGAGGCGCTGGACCGGATCGACCACGGGCGACTGATGCATCTGCGCAAGCGCCTGAAGCTGTGGACGCTAGCGCGGACCGCCCTGCCCCTGCTGCTGTCCGCCGGCGACCGGGCGACGGCCGTGCCGGACTGGGGCGATGCCCGCGACGGCGAGGGAAAGGGCCACGACCAGCGGCGCGACGCCGACTTCATCCGCTTCCACTACGATGTCGGCAACGAATTCTATGGCCTCTTCCTCGACCCGGCGATGATCTATTCCAGCGCCGTCTTTCCGCACGAGGGCGCCGGTCTGGACGAGGCCCAGCAGCACAAGCTGGACCTGATCTGTCGCAAGCTGAACCTCCGGCCCGGGCAGCGACTGCTGGACATCGGCTGCGGCTGGGGCGGGCTGGCCTGTCATGCGGCGCGCCATTATGGCGTCGAGGTGCACGGGGTGACCCTGTCCCCGGCCCAGCTGGAATACGGGCAGGCCGAGGTGGCGCGGCAGGGTCTGGGCGACCGGGTGACCCTGGAACGGGTCGACTATCGCGCGCTCGCGGTCGAGGGTGTCTATGATGCCGTCTCGCAGGTCGAGATGTTCGAACACCTCGGCTTTCGCAATCACGACGCCCATTTCGCGCGGGTGCACCGGCTGCTGAAGCCGGGCGGCCTCTACTTCCATCAGGCGTCGGTGCGCCGCGGACACGGCCCTGTGGACCGGCAAGGCGCCCCCCGACCGACCGCCACGACCCGCACCATCACCCGCTTCATCTTTCCCGGCGGAGAACTGGATACGCTGGGCATGACGACCGCCGCCCTGGGCCGGCACGGGTTCGAGGTGCTGGATGTGCAAACCCTGCGCGAGCACTTTGAGCGAACCCTGCGCGTGTGGTCGGCACGCCTGTACGACAACCGGGCCCGGGCGGAGACGCTGGCCGGGGCGCCGAGGACCCGGCTGTGGCTGGTCTATTTCGCCCTGTTTGCGCGCGGCTTTCAGCGCGGAGCAGTCAATGTCCACCAGACGGTGGCGCGGCGGCACCGGGCGGGAGCCTCGGGCCTGCCGCTGGATCGGGCCCATCTTTATACAGATTCCGCAGCGCCCCTCTCGACCGTTATAAAGTAACACGCTAAGGACGTCGCGATGTCGCCGTCCGACCTTCAACCCTCGCTGCTGGTGTCGCTGCTGCTCGGCGGCCTTGTCACCGCATTCCTGCACGCCGCCCTGCCGACCCACTGGCTCCCGTTCGTGCTGGTCGGGCGGGCGCAGCGGTGGAGTCTGGCCACCACCCTGTGGTCCGTCATCGCGGCGGGGCTGGCCCACATCGCGGTCACCGCCGCGGTCGGCGGCCTGATCGTCGCCGCCGGTCTGGCGCTGGATCAGTGGGTCGCGGGGGTTCTGCCCTGGGTCTCGGCGGGTCTGCTGTTCGTGCTCGGACTCTTCTATCTGACCCGCGCGACCCTGATGAAGCCGGTGCCAGCCTCGGGCCCCGAACTGGAGACGCCCGAGGCGACGGTGTCGCAGGCCGCAGCCTTCTGGGGTCTGGTGGCGGTGATGGCAGCCTCGCCGGGCGAGGTGCTTCTGCCGCTCTATCTGTCGTCGGCCGAGGAAGGCCTCATGGTGCTGGCGCTGCTGACCGTGGTGCTGGCTGTCGGCACGGTGCTGGGCATGGCGGTGTTCACCACCCTGGCCCGGGCCGGCGCCTCGATCCTGAGACTGGAGCGGTGGGCACGCTATGAAGGCGCGATCCTGGGCCTGGCCCTGATTGGGCTGGGGCTTCTCGTCGTCATGCACCAGCACTAGGGTCGCGCATGGCCCACGACGCGCACGACTCCACCGAAAAACCCCAGCATGAGCACGGCCACAATCACAGGCACGGGCACGGGCACGGGCACGGGCACGGTCACAGCCATGGGCATGGCCATGACCACGGGCCGGTCGACACCGGCGACTGGCGCTATCTGGTCGGGCTGAGCGTCAATCTGCTGTTCGTCATCATCGAGTTCGGCGCGGGAGCGATCGCCGGGTCAACCGCACTGATGGCCGATGCCGGACATAATCTGTCCGATGTTCTGGGGCTGGCGATGGCGGGCGGCGCGGCCTGGCTGTCGCGGCGAAGCGCGCGCGGCTCGCTGACCTATGGCTATCGCAAGGGCACGGTGCTGGCGGCGCTGGCCAATGCCCTGCTGCTGATCCTCGCCTGTGGCTGGATTGGCTGGGAGGCCGTGCAGCGATTCATAGACCCGCAGCCGGTGGCTTCCGGCATCATCATGGTGGTGGCGGGCATCGGTTTCGTCATCAATCTGGGCACGGCCCTGCTGTTCCTGAAGGACCAGCACAAGGATCTGAATGTGCGCGGCGCCTATCTGCACATGATGGCTGACGCCGCGGTGTCGATCGGCGTGGTGCTGGCCGGCGGTCTGATCTGGATGACCGGCTGGTCGGTGATCGATCCGGTCTTCAGCCTGGTGATCGTGGCGGTGATCCTGTGGTCGACCTGGGGGCTGCTGAAGGACTCGGTCAATCTGGCGCTGGACGGGGCGCCCGCCGGGATCGTGGTCGACCGGGTGCGCGAAGGCCTGCTGGCGGTGCCCGGCGTCGTGGCCGTGCACGACCTGCACATCTGGGGCCTGTCGACCACCGACGCGGCCCTGACCGCTCATCTGGTGCACGATCGGCCGGATGCGGCGGCCCTGCTGGCCGAGGTTCAGGCGCTGGCTCGCCACACCTTCAACATCGACCACGTCACCATCCAGCTGGAAAGCGAGCCCCTGCACGACTGTCCGCAGTGTTGAGGCCCTTTTCTTTCCGGCCTGGACGCTCCATCTAGCGCCCATGGAAAAGACACCTGTGACTGTGCTGACCGGCTACCTCGGCGCCGGCAAGACCACGCTTCTGAACCGCATCCTGACCGGCGACCACGGCAAGCGTTATGCCGTGATCGTCAATGAGTTCGGCGAGATCGGCATCGACAACGACCTGGTCGTGGGCGCCGACGAGGACG
>CAXICH010000048.1:0-12328 GCA_964022245.1 uncultured Alphaproteobacteria bacterium | reverse complement strand
CCGACCGAATCCTATGTCGACCTGAACCGGGCGGGCACGGCGCTGATGGAGATCGTCTCGCGTCCGGACCTGCGCACCCCTGATGAGGCCGTTGCCTACGTCAAGAAGATCCGGACCATCCTGATCTATCTGGGCACCTGCGACGGCGACATGGAAAAGGGCAATCTGCGCGCCGACGTGAACGTGTCGGTGTGCCGCGCCGGGGGGTATGACGCTTTCAAGGCGACCGGCGACTTCAGCCATCTGGGCACGCGGTGCGAGATCAAGAACGTCAACTCGTTCCGCTTTATCAACCAGGCGATCCAGTATGAGGCCCGCCGCCAGATCGAGATCCTTGAGGACGGCGGCTCGATCACCCAGGAAACCCGTCTGTTCGACCCGGTGAAGGGCGAGACCCGCTCAATGCGGTCCAAGGAAGAGGCGCACGACTATCGCTACTTCCCCGACCCGGACCTGCTGCCGCTGGAAATCGAGCAGGCCTGGATCGACAGCATCAAGGCCTCGCTGCCGGAGTTGCCAGATGCCAAGCGCAAGCGGCTGATGGCCGACTATGGCCTGTCGCAGTACGACGCCATCGTCCTGATCTCGGAACAGGCCAAGGCCGACTATTTCGAGGCCGCCGCCAAGGGGCGGGACGCCAAACTGGTCGCCAACTGGGTCACCAATGAACTGTCGGCGCGCCTTGCCGCTGACCATCTGGATTTCGACCAGAGCCCGGTCCCGGCCGCCCATGTCGCCGAGTTGGTGCAACTGATCGAGGAGGGGGTCATCTCGTCCAAGATCGCCAAGGAGGTGTTCGACCACGTCTGGAACGGCGAAGGGGCTCCGGCCGAGGTGGTCGAGAAGCACGGCCTGAAGCAGGTGACCGACACCGGCGCCATCGAAAAGGCCGTCGACGAGATCATCGCCGCCAACCCTGACAAGGCCGCGGCCGTCGCCGAAAAGCCCCAGGCCATCGGCTGGTTCGTCGGTCAGGTGATGAAGGCCACCGGCGGCAAGGCCAACCCGGCCGCCGTCAATGACATCCTGAAGGCGAAGCTGGGTATCTAGCACGTGGCGCTACCGCTCGGTGCGCGGCACCTCGCTGCTTGAGCGCGATGAAAAAAGGGCCCGGAGATCGCTCTCCGGGCCCTTCGTCATTCAGGCCTGACGCCTACCAGCGCCAGAAGTCGTAGACGACCTCGATGATGTAGCCGTCGTACTCGTCGATCAGATAGATGTGGTTGTCGACGTAGACCCAGCGCGTGCCCTGGGGCGGGAAACCCAGCCCATAGGTGCGGTAGTCGTTCAGCTGGTAGCGCCAGAAGATCGACGGCAGGTACTGGCCCTCGCTCCAACGCTGGTTCCAGTACTGACGCGGGACCGAATAGTAGCCGTAGTCGGGGGCGAAATAGAAGCCGACCCGAACCCCGGAATAGCCCCGGAACGAGCGGTGATTCCGCCACCAGTCCGACCGGTGGCTGCGGTTCCAGTCGCGGCGCCAGTTGTCCCGGTTCCAGCCCCGGCGGAACTCGCGATAATCGCGCCGGTCGCGCCGGTTCTCGAAGCGATCCTCACGCCGGTCCTGACGGCGGTCGGCCCGGTCGTCGCGACGGTCACCCCGCCATTCGCGGCGGTCCTCACGCCGGTCCTGCCGGTCGTCGCGGCGATCTTCACGCCGGTCCTGACGACGGTCCTGGCGGTCATCCCGCCGGTCTTCGCGACGATCCTGACGCGTGTCAGGGCGGGTATCCGGGCGCCGGTCCTGGCGGTCCTCGCGCCGATCCTGGCGCCGGTCCTGCCGGTCATCCCGCCGATCCTCGCGTCGATCCTGTCTGTCCTCGCGTCGATCCTGACGGCCACCGCCCCGATCCTGCGGCGGTTGCGGCCGCTCGGTCCGGGGTTGCTGGCGGTCCTCGCGCCGCTGCTCGCGTCGCTGGGTCCGCGCCTCGGTGCGGCGATCGCCGCGGTCCTGACGGGCCTCGGCCTGCTGGGCCTGAGCGACCGCAGGCGCAATGGCGGGCGCCACAAACGCCGTCAGGGCACTGAAGACCAAAAGAGTACGTTTCATCTCGATGTCCTTGTCGCCCCTGTCTGTCATCCCGATCGATGATCTGTCCCCAGGCTTGGCAGGAACAGGCTGAACCGTATGTGAACGAAAGCTGACGCGTCTGTCATCGTCCTTTCGAGCACAGAAAACCCCGCGCGGCGATCCGCGCGGGGCTTCCTGCCCAAACCTGCCGGGCGCCTACCAGATGTCCAGCACCAGGTCGGCGATGACTCCCGTGGCCAGCGCCACCAGCAGGATGTCGTTGTCGGCATGGACCCAGCGATAGCCGCGCGGGGCGGGCCTCAGGCCGTAATAGTGCGGGTCCCGCACATAATACCGGTGATAGCTCGACGGCAGGCGCGAGCCCCGCTGCCAGCGATAGCCGTAATAGCGCGGCTCGACCCGGTGATAGCCATACCCCGGCGCATACCAGTAGCCGTTGCGCCGGCCGCGATAGTCGCGGAAGTCGGCCCGGCCCCGCCACCAGTCGCGATTGTTGCGGTCCCAGCGGTCGGCGCGCCGGTCGTTGCGCCAGTCCCGGCGGTCGTCCCGCCTGTCCCTGCGCCAGTCGCGCCGGTCATCCCGGCGGTCACTGCGCCAGTCACGCCGGTCGTCGCGTCGGTCGCGGCGATAGTCCCGTCGGTCGTCCCGACGGTCCTGACGCCATTCGCGGCGGTCATCGCGGTCGCGACGGCTCTGGGCTTCGGCGATGGCGGGAACGGCCAGTGTGGCCATGGTGAGCGCGACGACGGCCGCGCGGGCAATATGTCTCATAACTCTACTCCGGTGAGGGGTCCGGTGGATCGACGGAGCCGATCCGCGATGGGGGCAGGCTGTCGGGTGCCAAATGAACCCGACCTGAACACCGTGGTCAGGAAGCCCCTTGTGACGGCTCCCCCGGGTGCCCAGATGCCAAAGCCAGGCGCAGGAGGCTCCGTATGACCCGACCCATCGAACTCTGGTACTGGCCCACCCCCAACGGCTGGAAGGTGTCGATCGCCCTCGAAGAGATGGGCCTGCCCTATGAGGTCAAGGCGGTGAACATCGGCCGGGGCGAACAGTTCGAGCCTGCCTTCCAGGCCCTCAGCCCGAACGGACGCATGCCGGCCATCGTTGATCCGGACGGCCCGGATGGGCAGCCCCTGTCGATCTTCGAGTCCGGGGCCATCCTTCAGTATCTGGGGCTGAAGTCCGGCCAATTCTATCCGCAGGACGTCCGCACCCGGACCGCGATCGACCAGTGGCTGTTCTGGCAGATGGGCGGCCTCGGCCCGATGGCGGGTCAGACGCATCATTTCCGCCAGTACGCGCCCGCCATGATCAAGGACCAGCGTCAGATTGCCTACGGCGTCCGCCGTTATACGGACGAGACCCACCGCCTGTACGGCGTGCTGGACCGCCGCCTGGCGGACCGCGACTATGTCGCCGGCGACTACTCTATCGCCGACATGGCCATCTGGCCGTGGATCCTGCCGGCACCCCAGGGTCAGAACCTGGACGAGTTTCCGCATCTGAAGGCATGGATGGAGCGGGTGGGAGAGCGTCCTGCGGTCAGGGCCGGCCGTGCCGTCGGCGACGAGCTGCGCAGCAATCTGGGCGCCAGTGGCCAGAGCGCCGAGGAGGCTCGCAAGCTGCTGTTCGGGCAGCGCGCGCGCCGGGGGTGATGCGGGGTGTCAACCGTAAACCGGCCCTGAACGATCGATTTACAGCAAGTAAATACAGTAACTTGCGTTCATGACTTGGTGACACAAAAGTCGTCGCGTACCCGTCTGCTGTTAACGCTAACTTCAATCCGCGGCTGTTTTATCCAGACCATCGGCGGGCCAGAAAGGCCTTGGCTGGAGGAACTGGTGATGATGGCGCAAGAACTCGCGCAAGACGCTGAAACGGGCGGCCTGCCGCTGCCCACCCCGGACATGGACGGCGACGCCCTGTTCAAACTGGGCCTGATGTATTCAGCCGGGCAGGGGGGCTGTCCCCTCGACCGGGTCTCGGCCCACATGATCTTCAACCTGGCGGCCATGAAGGGCTCGATCGAGGCGCGCGACTATCGTCGTGAGATGTCGATGGAGATGGACCGCGAGGAAATCAGCGAGGCCCAGCGCGCAGCCCGCCGCTGGATCGACGCCGGCACGGTGACGCTCGCCGCCTAGAACTGCTGATACTGCCCGTTGATCGTATAGTTGAAACCGATGGGCAGGGCGTTGCGGATCTGGGTGAAGAAGTTGGCCAGCTCACCCAGATTGGATCGCGGCACGAACAGGACATCGCCCCGTCGCAGCGCGACAATCTCGCCCCGGCGCGGCCTGAGATCCAGAACCCGCATCATGCGTGTGCTGCCCGGCCCCCGACGGATCAGGGCCACCTGCGCCGGCTTGGCGGTCGGCAGATATCCCCCCGCCTGAATGATCGCCTGATAGGCATCGATGTCGCCCGCCATATCATAGACGCCGGGCGTACGGACTTCACCATCGACCCAGACCTTGAGCGGCCCGGCCTGTCTCAGCGTCACCTCGACGACAGGGCGCACCAGCTGGGTGGACAGGGCGGCGCTGACGTCTGATTCCAGTTCGAACAGGGTGCGGTCCGCCGCCATCACCTGGCCGATCAGGGGCAGGGACACCCGGCCATCCGGCCCGACCCGGAGCGTGCGGGTCAGCTCCGGCGCCGTCGGGGTCGCAACCTCGATCTCATCGCCGGGATAAAGCACATACTCGGGCTCCGCATCGGTCCAGTCTGCAAAAGGAATGTCGGGAAACGCCCCCGGGGACGCCGCCGCGTTGACCCGGCCATACCCCGGCGAGGGCATACGCCCACCGTTGCCGCCACAGGCCGACAGACCCAGCGCCACGCCCAGCAGAAGCAGGTGTCTGCGATCGACCGTCATTCGGGCTTACCTCGACTCATTCTGACCATGGCCCATGCACTGTCGGTGAACGTGGGTAACCGATGGTTAACGCGCGGGGCCGAGGATCATGCTGACCCGACCGACAGGATTCTCCCCCCGTATGCGTTCCACCGCCTACACCTCTGCCAGACCCCGGTACGACCTGGCGGACATCGTCGGGCTGTTGTTCCGTCAGATCGGCGTCATGCTGCTGGTGTTTCTGGTGATCGCGGTGCTCGGCACCCTGGCGGTGATGACCCTGCAAAAGACCTATACGGCCGAGGCGCGAATCTTTGCCGGTGTTGGTCAGGAGTATGTCTATCAGCCCCGCGTCGGCGTCACGGAACGGGGGCAGGCGCCCGAGGGCGATCTCGTCACCAATGCGGAGTCCACGATCCTGAACAGCAATCAGGTCAAGCAGCGCGTGATCCAGTCCCTCGGCCCCGCTGCCATCCTCGGCGACAAGGCCAGCGGCAGCCGGGCGGTTCAGGAAGCCCAGGCCATGAAGGCGCTCGAAGGCGGTCTTGCCGTCGGCGTCGCCCCGGGCAGCCCGATTATTGCCGTCGGCTATGAAAGCTCGGATCCGGCCCGCTCGGCCACCGTGCTGAATGCGATCATCGATGCCTATCTGTCCTATCGCCGCGAACTGTTCACCGATCGCTCGACCGACGCCAATCTGGCCCAGCAACAGGCGTTCGAGGACGACCTCGCCCAGGCCGATGCCGAATATCAGGCCTTCCTGCGCTCCAACGACATCGGCGACTTCGCGGCGGCCAAGGCCGGCTACGCCACCAGCTACCAGACGGTCTATGCCGACCGGCTGGCGACCCAGGCCCTGCTGAGGCAGACCGACCGGCGCCTGCAGACGCTTGAGGCGCAACTGGCCCGCACCCCGCCCGAGGTCGCCCTGTCGCAGGACCTCAACGTCTCGGCCCAGGATCAGATTCTTCAGGCCCGCAACGAGCGCGAGGCCCTGCTGGCGCGTTACCTGCCGGACTCCCAACCGGTCCGCGACATCGAGGCCCGCATTGCCCAGCTGGAGGCCTACGTCGCCTCGGGGGGCGGTGTCGGCGTCAAGGAGGTGCGCACCGGCCCGAACCCCATCTGGACCGAGCTGGAGACCACCCGGATCACCGTCCAGGCCGAACGTGACTCCCTTCAGGCCCGCCTGGCGACGCTCGACAGTCAGCTGGAGCAGATCAAGGCCCGCCAAAGCGAGCTGGTGCAGGTCGAATCGCAGAACGCCACCCTGTCCAGCGAACGCGAAGTGCTTTCGGCCAACATCCGCGAGTTCCAGCAGCGCGCTTCCCAGAGCCGCGCCGACAGTGCCCTGGTGCAGGCCGGTGCCGACAATGTCACCGTGATCGAACGGGCCACCGCGCCCACGACCGGCAAGAGCCTGAAGCTGCCCCTGCTGGCGCTGGTGTTTCTTTTCGCCGGCTTCACGGCCCTGTGCGTCGGACTGGCGCGCATCTTCTCGCGACGCGACTTCGCCACAGCTGAAGTGGTCGGGCGCACCCTCGACATGCCGGTTCTGGCGGTCGCGCCATTCAAGGCACGATGAGTGCCCGGGCGTGCTAGCCTTGTCGATGTAGTGGCGCGTGTGATTGCGATTCGATGATCGACCTGACAACCGAAATGGCAGAGTTGTGGGCCGCCCTCGGGCCGGGCCGCCGGCATCGCGGCCGGGTGATCCTGTTCGTGTCGGCCTTGGCGGGTGAGGGGACGTCGACCGTCGCTCGTGAATACGCCCGTCTTGCCGCTGTGCGTGCGCGCCGTCCCGTGTGGCTGATTGATGCCGATCTCGTCCAGCAGGGCCAGATGGAAGCCGTGGGTGGCGATCCGGAACGGTTCGGCCAGCTGGGACGCCCGGCGCAGGCCTCGCCCGACGGGTCCAGTTTCTTCGCTGTCAGCCCGCCGCTGATGGGGCGCGATCGCCAGCCTGTCTCTCCGGCGCGTCTGCTGACGGCCCGCCCGGCGCTCGGGGGCCGCCTGTGGGTGACGCGTTTCAACCAGGAAATCTTGCGCTCCGGCCAGCGCGCCGAGGCGACCGATGACAGCCGCTACTGGGACGCCATCCGCGCGCACGCCGAGACCATCGTCATCGACGCCCCGTCGGCCGACCGCAGCGACCTGGCTCTGATCCTCGCTCCGCTGGCCGATGTGACGGTGCTGGTAGTGGCGGGTCAGGCGACCGAGGCTGCGGCCCCCGTCGCCCTGCGCGACGAGATCGAGGCCGTCGGGGGCCAGATCGCGGGCGTGGTCGTCAACCGGTCGACCTATCAGGCACCGACCCTGCTGCGCCGCCGGTCAGCCTAGAGCCCGGCACGATCGAGGCGTCGCAGTTCCGAGGCGCCATAAAAGCGCGGTTCCAGCCCCGGCATCCACAGTATCTTGCCCAGACCTCGCGCCGCCCGGTCCAGCGCGCGGGCCCGTCCCGGCCGTCGGAGAAGGGTCAGCGGCAGGGCGATCAGGCCCCAGCCTACCAGCTGAGCCGCGCCCACAGCCATCCATTTCGCCACTCCGGCCGCATTCCGTCTGGCCCAGGCCGCCTGCGACGGGCTCTGGCCATAGGCAAAGGCGCGCGACAGGGCATAGCCCAGATGGGCCCGGTGGGCCGGGGCGACCTCGTCCACCCAGGCGGCGGCCGACCAGCCGTACTGTCCCCCGCGCGCGCTAAGGGCGGCGAACAGGGCGTCGTCCTCTCCTCCGGATTGGTCCCAGCGGTTCTCGAAGGGCGTCGGGCCGGGCAGGGCGGTCGCCCGCACCATCAGACTGTTGCCGCACCCGAATGGATGATCGATGAGGGTGTCACGGTCCGGCCCTGCCCGCCCGAAGAACTCTTCCAGATAGGGGCGCACGTCTGCGGGGGCCCCGGGGGCCAGACCCCGGATCGGCCCGAACACCACATCGGCGCCGGTGCTTGCCTGGGTGCCCAAAAGCGCAGCCAGCCACCCGGGCGAGGCGATCTCATCATCGTCCAGAAAGGCGATCAGCGGGGCATCGGTCGCTGCCAGCCCTGCGTTCCGCGCCGAAGCCACCCCGACCGTCGGCTCGTGCACATAGACGACCGGAAAGGCCTGCCCCTGAAAGCGCTCGGCCACGGCGCGTGCGCTGGGCTCGCGATCATTGTCGACCACGACGATCTCGCCCAGCCGGTCGCCCCCGCCTTCCTGAGCCATCAGCGAGGCCAGCGCTTGCGCCAGCCCCTCCGGGCGACGCAGCGTGGGGACGATCACGGCGACGCGGATCATCGCACGGCCTCGGCGTAAAGGGCCGCGCGATACAGGCGCAGGGCAAAGGCCCGGCTGGCGACCGGCAGCCCGTCCTGCAGGGCCCACGCCCGGGCGGCGCCGCGCAGGAGGTCTCGTCCCGGCAGGCGACGGATCTTCCGCGCGACGCGATAGCTGGGATAGGTGGCGATGATGTCCGGATGCCGCGCAATCACGCGGGCGAAATTCCCGGCCGACTGCTCATATTTGCGCATCAGGCTCTCGACGGTATCCAGCCCCATATGGGTCGCGGGAATGTCGACATGGATGACCGGATGGGCGCGCGAGACCCGCATGGCCCATTCCACATCCTCCCACCCCCAGCCGGTGAAGCCGGGATCAAAGGCCTCGCTTTCGAACACATCCCGCCGCACCATCAGGTTCGAGGTGTAGACATATTTCTCGGGCGTCAGTCGGCGTATTTCCACGGGCAGGCACTCCGACCTGTCCGCCAGCGCCCGGTGCACAGCGAACTCGGCGTCCGTGGGGGCCTGCAGTAGCGAGAAGCCCCCGAAGGCCACCGCAGGATTGTCGTTGCGAACCAGGGCCAGCCACGCCTGCAGAAAGTCCCGCCGGTCCGGTCGCATGTCGCTGTCGAGGAATAGCCAGGTTCCGCCGCGGGCGGCCGTGGCCAGCCGGTTGCGGCCCTGCGCCCGGCCCTCATTGGCAGTCAGGGTGATCAGTCGAACGGGCAGCCGCGCGGTCGCGATCTGCTGCGCCAGAGCTGCCGTGAGCGCGGCATCCCCCGTGCCGTCGTCCAGCACGACCAGCTCGACCGCTCCATCCAGTGCCCCGGCCTCGGTGTCGAGCTGCGCGAGGAGCGCGGATGGATTGTCCCGCAGGAAGGGGATCAGTACCGACAGGATCGGCCGGGCCGTCTCATGGGTCGGGCTGTCGGTCAGGCGCGCGCGGCTCATGCCGGGGCTCCCCGGGCCTTCAGTCGCCGGTAGCGGTCGATCAGAACGTCGCGGACGTCGGCCGCATTGAGGGTAATCGCAACCAGACCGTAGACGACGGCGCCGACCCCGGCATCCAGCATCAGCTCGACAAGGCCCCCCGGCGACGGCAGGGCCATGACCACGGCGGCCATGGCGGCCGAGGCGACGCCGATCCGGATCAGGCTGTCGACGGGAATCGGCAGGGCCACCACCCGGCGCCCGATCAGGATGACCGAGGTCAGCCCGAGGGCCAGACTGGCCGCCGTCGCCCATGCCGCACCCATCACTCCGTGCAACGGGATCAGGATCAGGTTCAGAATGACGTTGGCCAGCGCCGGAATGGCCATGGTCACGAACAGCAGGCTGGTGCGCTTGCCCAGCGTAAAGGCCTGGCCGAAGTAATAGCTCGACAGGCCCGACATCAGGGCTGCGAACGCGATCCAGGGCGTGATGGCGGCCGCGGCCCCGCGCAGATCCTCGCCGATCATGAACTCGGCCATCGGCCGCGCCACCAGCGCCAGCCCGACCGCTGCGGGGATTCCGATCAGCAGGAAGGTCGAGGCCTGCTCGCGCGCGGCCGCCTTCAGCCCCGCCGGGCCATGCCGTTCCAGCGCCATCACCAGGGCCGGTCCCCCGGCCGCACCCAGCCAGATGAACAGGACATCAAGGGTCCGGTTCGCGAGGCTGTAGGCCGCGTGATAGGCGCCGGTCGCGGCCTCATCCAGGAACACCGCCAGCAGGATCCGGTCGGTCGATCCCAGCACCAGCGTCAGCGCCAGCGACACGGCGATCGGATAGCCATAACGGGCATAGGTCAGCAGCCGCTGGGGATCGGCCCGCCCGCCGCGCGCGAACCGCAACTCGGCCGGCAGCACGAAGGGCAGGAGCACCAGCGGCGCCAGTCCGAGCCCGATCAGCGGCGAGGCGGCCCCGGCTCCCAGAAGGGCGAAGACGACGCCTATGCATAGCCCGCCGACCGTGGTCAGGACGTCCATCCAGGCCGATTTTGCAACCTCGCCGGAGGCCCGGTAACGCTCCTGAACCAGTCGGGCGAGGCACCGGATCGGCACCCCGGCCACGCCTGCGGCCACGGCCAGGCGGAAGGCCGTATCCATCGGCCACAGCCAGATGGCCAGCCCCATCACCGGCAGGAAGATCAGAGTCAGGACGAAGGTCGCCTGATAGAGGCCGGCGAAATGGTCGGCCAGCGAAGGGCCCTGACTCTCGGCCGCCCAGAACCGCGCCATGGCCGCCTCGATCCAGGTGAATACGGCCACATGGGTGAGGCTGAAAACCGCATAGGCCACGGCATAGCGCCCGAAGTCGTCCGGGCTCAGCAGGCGCGTGAACAGCACCAGTGTCAGGAAGCCGACCACCCCCTGAACGATATTGGCGGGCAGATAGCCCCAGACCCCGCGCCAGAACATCAGGACCCGCCGTTCAACGGACGGCCAGCCGGTCGCCCAGCAGCACGGGCACGGTGACCATCATGATCCACAGGTCCATCCAGAACGACTGCCGTTCGACATACTCCACATCCAGCTGCACGCGGCGGCGCACGTCCTGGGCTGTGTGCAGGGGGCCGCGCGAGCCCTTGATGGCGGCCCAGCCGGTCATGCCGGGCTTGATCCGGTGACGGTGGGCATAGTCGGCAACGAGGCGGGCGGACTCGATCTGGCCGGTCTTCATGCCGATGGCATGGGGGCGGGGCCCCACCAGGCTCATCTCGCCCTTCAGAACGTTCAGCAGTTGCGGCAGTTCGTCCAGACTGGTCGACCTCAGGACCTTGCCCAGCCGGGTGATGCGGTCGTCGTCATGGGTGACCTGACGGCTGGCCGTGGCGTCGGCGGCTTCCTGTTTCATCGTGCGGAACTTCCAGACCACGATCTCCTCGTGATTGAAGCCGTGGCGGCGCTGGCGGAAGAAGGCGGGCCCCCGGCTGTCCATCTTCACCAGCACAGCAATGACCGCCATGACCGGCATCAGCAGGATCAGCGCCACACCGCCCAGGATCAGGTCCTGAAGACGCTTGTTGAAGGCCCGGCGGTCGTCGTCCACCGGTCCGTTCAGGCGCGCGAGGCGCGTGCGGGCCAGTCTGTCCATGGCCGAGGCGCGCAGTTTTCCGTCCGCGGTGTCGACCAGCAGGCTCACCGGATTGGGCAGGGCGCCCAGACGACGGGTCAGGTCGCGCACCCGCTCTTCGGCCTTCGGATCGATGGCCAGCACCACGCGGTCGACATAGGGCAGGATGCGATGCGACATCAGCGCCTCGCTGTCGCCCAGCACGGGGACACCCTCGACGGCCTTCGGGGCTCGCGCCATGCGATCGTCGAACACGCCGATGATGTTGAGGTCACGCCGCTGCATGGCTTCGCGGATCATGGCCTCGGCATGCTTTGTCGCCCCGACCAGCACGACATTGGGGGTCAGGGCCCCCGTCGTGCGCATCCGCCGGATCAGCTCCAGCCAGCACAGGTGAAGGCCGTACAGGCTGACGATCATCAGGGCGGGCCAGACCAGCCAGAGGGTCACGGCGGTGCCGCCCAGAACCAGTCCGGTCGCCACGGCCACCAGACTCCCGGCCAGCACCAGTCCACCGACGGTGCCGAGGTGAAGGATGCCGGACGTGTCGCGACCGAAACGGTAGATGTCGATGGACCGCATCAGTCCAAGGGTGACGACCGCCCCGAGAATCACCGGAAGGACGTTGCCGGCGCTGGCCTGGCCGAGGCCCCGGGGGGTCAGCAGAAACAGGCTCAGCAGGGTCACGATCGTCACGACCAGCCCGTCGATCGCATGAAAATAGTGAACCGACAGGCGCGCACGCGCGCGCTCCCGCGCATTCAGCCAGACGCCAGGCCGGAACGGACCGCGTTTATGGCTGGCAGCCTCATCGGCCGGTGTTTCGCCCGACAGCGAGGCCTGCGCCAGGGCCTGCAGTGCCGCGGCATCCATCTCGCCCGTCGAACCGGTCACGTCGTTGGCGATGGCATTGGCGAGCGGGCTGGGCATGGGGCAGGGGGCTTCCTGTCGAATGTGGCGGACACCACACCACAGGCGGCTGACTGTCCCGTTAACGCACAAGCCTGTCGTCGCCGCTTATCCGCCTGTTGCGCACCCGCGCCGGCTCGGCTATCGACGGCGCCTGCCGGAGACGTGGCCGAGTGGCTGAAGGCAACGGTTTGCTAAATCGTCGTACCCT
>CAXICH010000047.1:0-12354 GCA_964022245.1 uncultured Alphaproteobacteria bacterium | reverse complement strand
GCGTAAAAGATCGGCATGCGGGTGGCGTACATCAGGCTGGGCACGATCAGGAAGCCGCCGCCGATGCCGAAGAAGCCGGACAGGATGCCGGTGGCCGCGCCGGTGCCGATCAACTTCGGCGCATTGCCCTGTGTCAGGGCGACATCCGGGTCACCGTCCCCCTTGCGCCCGCGCAACATGAGGATGCCGACCACCACCATCAGCACGGCGAAAAGCGCCAGCAGCTTCTGGCCGTCGACGGCCTTGCCCAGCGTCGAGCCCAGCAGGGCGCCCACTACACCGGCGATGGCGAACAGGCCGGCGATCTTCCATTTGATCGTGCCGTGACGGGCGTGGGGGATCAGATTGAGCGCGGCATTGGCGGCGACGGCCAGGGCGCTGGTGCCGATCGCCAGATGGGGCTCCTTCACCCCGACCAGATAGACGATCAGGGGCACGGCAAGGATCGACCCCCCGCCCCCCACGAGGCCAAGGGAAAAGCCGACCAGCGACCCGGCACCGGCGCCGAGTGCGTACTGCAACAGGGAAAGGTCCACGTGGGACTCCTGAACTCTAGACCGGGGGACAGGTCCGTTGAGGCTTGGCCAGCCATTCGTGGCCCTTCAGCATGCCCGCCCAGTAGATCTCGGGCAGGGCCTGGGCCTTGAGATGCCAGGCGCGGCGGGTCGGGCGTTTGCCGTCCAGCATCCAGTCCGGGAAAGAAGGCAGCAGCTTGCCGCCGTAGCCGAACTCGGCCAGCACGATCTTGCCGCGCTCGACCGTCAGGGGGCAGGAGCCATAGCCGTCGTAGAAGGCGACCGGATCGCCGCCGTCCAGCACGGCCAGCAGGTTCTCCGCCACGACCGGTGCCTGTTTGCGCGCGGCCGCGGCCGTCTTGGCGTTGGGCGAGGAGCAGCCATCTCCGAGGCCAAAGACATTGCCGAAGCGGACATGACGCAGGGTGTCGGGGTCGACCTCGATCCAGCCTCCGGCTGCTGCCGCGAGGGCGCTGTCGCGAACCACATCCGGGGCCGTCTGGGGCGGACAAACGTGCAGCATGTCGAATTCACGCTCGGATCGTACCGCCTTCCCATCGGCGTCGAGGCTTTCGAAGGTCGCCGTGCGGGCCGGTCCGTCCACCGCGACCAGACGCGAGCCGAAATGCAGGGCGATGTCGTAGCGTTCGACATACTCCATCAGGGCCGGGACATAGTCGGCGACCCCGAACAGCACCGGTCCGGCATTGTGGAAGGCGACGTCGATGTTCTTCAGTCGCCCGTTCCGCAGCCAGTGGTCTGACGACAGATACATGGCCTTTTGCGGCGCGCCCGCGCATTTGATCGGCATGGGCGGCTGGGTGAAGAGGGCGCGACCGTGGGTCAGGTCCTGCACCAGCTTCCAGGTGTAGGGCGCGAGGTCGTAGCGATAGTTGGAGGTAACACCATTCTGTCCGAGGGTCCCGGACAGGCCGGGGATGGCCGCCCAGTCCAGCTTCAGTCCCGGAGAGGCGACCATCATGCGATAGCCGAGGGTGCCGCCCCCGGCGAGGCGGACACGATCGTGCTCGGGCTCGAAGGCCGCGACACTGTCCCGGATCCAGCAGGCCCGACCCGGAATCAGGTCGGCGGTCCGGCGGCGGGTGCGTTCAGGCCTGAACACGCCGCCTCCGACGAGGGTCCAGCCGGGCTGGTAGAAATGGTCTTCGGACGGTTCGACAATCCGGACATCCAGGTCCGGGCGGCGCTTCAGCAGGCTGGCGGCCGTGGCGATGCCGCCGGCCCCGCCGCCGACGATCAGAACATCGCAGGTCTGGAGGGGGGCCGTCATCGAGCCGCCTCCTCAAGCCGGGAGCGAAGCCCGGAGAGGTCATAGCCGGCGTCGCGGGCGGCGGCGATCAGGGTGTCGGGGTCGGACGCAGAGGCCCTCGACAGCGCCCAGAGCATGGCGGTGCGGGTGCCGCTGCGGCAGAAACCGAAGATCGGGCCGGGCAGGGTGTCGAGGGCCTCGGCCATGGCCTCGATGTCGTCGGGACCGATGCCGCCGCCGGTCACCGGGATGTGGCGGAAGGCCAGGCCGTGAGCTTCTGCGGCGGCCTTCATCTCGGCCGCGGTCGGCTGGCCGGGTTCCTCGCCGTCGGGGCGGTTGGAGAGGATCGCGCGAAAGCCCGCAGCGGCGACAATGGCAACCTCTTCCGGGGCAATCTGGGGTGAGGTGCTGAGCCCCTCGTCAAGCTGGCGTCCGGCCATGGTGTCCTCCCTTGATCTTCTTTTGCGTCAGGCCGTGCGGCCTGCGGTGAAACGGAACAGTGTCATGCCGGTCAGCATGGCGACGACGAAAATCGCGGCCTGCCAGCTGGCGGTGGTGAGGGCGGCCAGCGCCGGACCGGGGCACAGGCCCACCAGTCCCCAGCCGAGGCCGAACAGCATGGCGCCGCCGATCAGGGGCCGGTCGATCCGGCGGCTGGTCGGGACATTGAATTCCTCAGCCAGCATCGGGGCGTGCATGCGGCGATGAATGAGATAGGCGAGGCCCGACGGGATCAGGGCGCCGCCCATGACGAAGGCCAGCGACGGGTCCCAGTCGCCGGTCACGTCCAGAAAGGCCAGGACGCGGGCCGGATTGACCATGTCGGAGACGATCATTCCGGCGCCGAACAGGACGCCGCAGAGAATGGCGATGAGCAGACGCATCTCAGATCATCCCCATCAGATGGCGGGTGACGAAGACGGTCAGGGCCGCGGTCGCCATGAACAGGGCGGTCGCCGCCAGCGAACGCGGTGACAGCCGGGCGAGCCCGCAGACGCCATGACCGCTGGTGCAACCGGACCCCCAGCGTGTGCCGAACCCGACCAGCAGTCCCCCAACGATCAATAGCGGCAGGCTGGAGGTGACGATGACCTCGGGGGTGCGGATCACCAGACCGGCCATCAGGGCCCCGCCCAGCAGTCCGCCGAGAAAGCCGAAGCTGAGCCCGCGCGGGCCGCTGCCGCCCAGACGAAGGCCACTGGCCATGAGCCCGGATATGCCGGCCACTCGCCCGTGCATCAGCAGGAAGAGGCCGGCCGAGGCCCCGACCAGCAGCCCGCCGGTCAGGGGCCAGATGAAGGGGAGGTCGCTCACAGGACGTTCAGCGGCAGTTTGAGATAGCGGGTGCCGTTCGATTCCGGCTCGGGCGGGCGGCCGCCGTTCATATTGACCTGAACCGAGGGCAGGATCAGCCGGGGCATGGACAGCGTCGCGTCGCGCTGGGTCCGCATGGTGACGAACTCGTCCTCGCTGATGCCTTCGCGGACGTGGATATTGCCGGTGCGCTCGGCGCCGATCGTGGTTTCCCAGGCGAATTCGGTGCGGCCCGGGGGTGCCTTGTAATCGTGGCACAGGAACACCCGCGCCTCGTCCGGCAGGCTGAGCAGCCGATGGATCGAGCGGTAGAGGGTGCGGGCATCGCCACCGGGGAAGTCGCAGCGCGCGGTGCCATAGTCGGGCATGAACAGGGTGTCGCCCGGGAAGACCGCATCCCCGATCACATAGGCCAGGCAGGCCGGCGTGTGCCCGGGTACATGCAGGACGGTGGCCTCGAGCGAGCCGACGGTGAAGCGGTCGCCGTCGTTGAACAACTGGTCGAACTGGCTGCCGTCGCGACGGAATTCGGTGCCCTCGTTGAAGATTTTCCCGAAGACGTCCTGGACGGTCAGGATTTCGTGGCCGATGGCGAGACGTCCGCCCAGCCTGTCCTGCAGATAGGGCGCGGCCGACAGGTGATCGGCGTGGGCGTGGGTTTCCAGCAGCCATTCGACGGTCAGGTCTTCGGCCTCGACGTACGCGATCAGGGCGTCAGCCGAGGCGTGCGAGGTACGGCCCGACGGCGGGTCGAAATCGAGCACGCTGTCGATCAGCGCTGCCTTCCTCGTCGCCGGGTCATGCACGACGTGGCTGACGGTGAAGGTGGCCTCATCGAAAAAGGATTTGACGACCGGCCGGGCGGCGGGGCTCGCCAGGGCGGCGGTGATCACCGCGGTGGCATGATCGCGGGCGGTGTCGGGGGAGGGGGCGGACATCAGAAATCTCCGTGCTGTGGAGACCCGATATAAACAGTTTCATATTTACTGCAAGTATGTAATTATATGGACGTGATGACGCAGCCTCCCCATATGGACGCCATGAGTGCCGAGACCCTCCCCCTGCCTGACGTCGAGGCCATGGCCCGCCTGAAGGCCAAGGCCCCTGAGGCCGCCGACCTGCTGCGGCAGCTGGCCAATCCCACGCGTCTGCTGATCCTGTGCCACATCACCCGCGAGGAGCGGGCCGTGGGCGAGATGGAACGCGACCTCGGCCTGAAACAGCCGGGCCTGTCGCAGCAGCTGGCCGAACTGCGTCAGGCGGGGCTGGTCAAGACCCGGCGCGAGTCCCGCTCGATCTATTATTCCATTGCTGATGAGCGCGTGCAGGCCCTGATGGGCATGCTCCACGACATCTTCTGTGCGGTGCCGGACGACGATCAGCCGGCGTAGGCGGCCTCGATCGCGGCGATATCCAGCCGCTTCATCTCCATCATGGCGTGGAAAACCCGCCTGGCGCGCGCCGGATCCGGATCCGACAGCATGGCGGGCATGGACCGGGGTATCAGCTGCCAGGACAGGCCGTATCTGTCCTTCAGCCAGCCGCACTGTTCCGCTTCCGGGACCACGGACAGGGCTGCGTACAGGCGGTCCAGCTCGGCCTGATCGTCGCAGATGACCTGCAGGGAAATGGCTTCGGTAAAGGTGAAATGGGGCCCGCCGTTGAGCGCCGAGTAAGGCTGGCCGGCGAGGGTGAACTGGATCTCCAGCGCCTGACCCGCCTTGCCGCCCGGATAGTCGTCAGGCGCACGCGTGATGTGGTCGATGCGCGAGTCGGGCAGCAGCGAGACGTAGAAATTGGCGGCTTCCTCGCCCTGGTGGTCGAACCACAGGCAGGGGATGAGGCGGGTTTTCGGATCGGCGTAGGTCATGGCGCGGCCTCCGGCTGAGGTAGAGCCGCCACCATATTAAACCGCACAGTTAAATGCAAGAGGTGGCCCTCGGAACCTTGGGACGGCAGGATCGGTCGCTGACGATTCTCTGGAGACCTCCGATGACCGCCATCCTGTACGGCATTCCCAACTGCGACACGGTCAAGAAGGCCCGGGTCTGGATGGACGGGGCGGGACGGGCCTATGCCTTCCACGACTACAAGAAGGCGGGCATCGAGGAGGCGCGGCTGCGGGGGTGGGTCGAGCAGCTTGGCTGGGAAAAATTACTGAACCGCGCGGGGACAACGTTTCGCAAACTGCCCGAGGCAGACAAGGCCGATCTGGATGTCGACAAGGCCGTGGCCCTGATGCTGGCCCAGCCCTCGATGATCAAGCGGCCGGTGCTGGAGGCGGGGGACACGTTGCTGGTCGGATTCAAGCCCGAAGCGTGGCAGGCCGCGCTCGGATAAATTTCTCAGGCCTGCATCCGACCGGCGGGACTGTGGCGACTACCCCATGACAGGCCCGTCGATGGTCGGGGGCCCGAGGAGAGATCGAGATGGAAGACCTGTTCCGTTCGTACTGGTGGCTGCTGTTTCCGATGGCGTGGTTCGTCATCGGCGGCTTTTCCAGCTGGCTCAACTATCGCAAGCAGCGCGAGACGCTGAAGCTGTTGAAGACCTATGCCGACAAGGGGCAAGAGCCGCCCGAGGCCCTGCTGCGCGTGCTGGACAAGCCGATCGATTCCGACAGCGAGCTGTGGGCCGGCGCGACGGCCTCGAGCAGTGGCGGCGACGATGGCACCTGGTTCACGGTCGTGCTCATGGGCCTGCTGGCAGCCGGATTCGGCTATGCCAGCTGGGCCAACATGTATGGCCAGTCGGACGCCTTCCTGATCGTGGCCATGGTGCTGGGGGCGGTGGGCGTGGCCTGCCTGGTGTCCGGCCTTATGAAGCTGGGTCGGCGGCGCAACCGGTCCTGAGGCCCTTGTCGGGGCAGGGCGATGGTCGAGACCCGATCCGATGCCGAACTGGTCGCGGCCGCCCGTTCCGGGTCGGACGCGGCCTTTTCGCGTCTGGTCGAACGGCATCAGGCAGCGCTGCGGGGATTTCTGAGACCGCTGATGGGCGGCGGCTGGGCCGAGGCCGACGATCTGGCGCAGGAGGCGCTGGTCATCGCCTGGCAAAGGCTGTCGGACCTGAAGCGGGCCGAAGGCTTTCGCACCTGGTTGATGGGGATTGCCTGGCGCAAGGCGTTCAGCCGAATCCGGTCGACACGCCGCGGTTCGGCCCGGGATCTGGCCTGGCTGGAGGGGCAGGGCACGCCGACAGGGATTCCGCCCGAGGACGCCCTGTCGCTGGATCGCGCCCTGTCCGGCCTGTCGCCGCCGGAGCGGGCCTGTGTGCTTCTGTGTCTGGGGCAGGACTGGTCGCACGCCGAGGCGGCCGCCGCCTTGAATCTGCCGCTGGGAACGGTCAAGTCTCACGTCAGCAGAGGTCGGGCCCGACTTCTGTCAGTTCTGGGAGGCGCCCGTGACGCCGGATGACACGTTGAAAGCCTTTCTGACGGCCGGAATGCCCGGGCCGCGCGACGCGATCTTTGAGATTGCCGTGGCCGAACGCGTGGCACGCCGCCGCTTCTGGATGAGCCAGCTGGCCCTGCTGCCGTGGGTGCTGGTGGCGTGCCTCTTGACCGTGTTCGCCCTGCCGGTTCTGAGGGTCATGGGGCCTGCGCTGGCACCGCTGGCGGAGCAGGTCGGCATGATTGGCGGGTTGGCGGTGTTGACGCTGGTGACGGCGGGCCTGCTGGTGCGGCGCTTCAGACCGTCCTGAAGCGCGCCATCTTGGCAAAGTGGTCGGACGGCCAGACCTCGCCGACCGGCTGATCCCCGATGATGGCGGCCTCGACCGGGGTGAAGGCAGCCGCCTCATACAGGATGTGGTCGATCTGCACCGACCGGTGGCCAAGCGCGGTGTTCAGCGTGGTGCGGTCGGCCTGATCCGGATACAGGGTCCGCAAGGCCTCGGAGAAGCGGGCGCGCAGGGGGGCCATCTCGGGGTTGTCGAGCGGGGCGTTCAAATCGCCCATCAGGATCAGCGGCGTCCCGTCGTCGGGCAGCCAGTCCAGCAGGTGCGCGATCTGGCGGGCGCGGATGGCCCCGCCCTCGGCGGTGTGATGGAAATGGGTATTGGCAATGTCGATCACCGTGCCGTCGGCCCGGCGACAGCGGATGCGTTGGGCCGTGCGGTAGTCGTCGAGCGGCTCCAGTTTGACCCAGTCGTAGTCGAGGATCGGCTGGCGGGTCAGCAGGGCATTGCCATAGCGGCGCGGCTGATCCTCGGCGTCGACCGAGCTGAACACCATCTGCATGCCCAGCCGGTCGGCCAGGGTCCGGGCCTGATTGGGCAGGGTGGCGCCGTCCTGGAGAACTTCCTGGAGGCCGATAACGTCGGCCTCGGTGGCGCGCAGGGTCGTCTCGATCAGCGGCAGGCGCGCGGGCCAGTCGCCCTGGTCGTGCCAGATGTTGAAGGTGGCGACCGTCAAATCCTGCACCGGGCCGTCGGCGCGGCCCCCCGTGCGGGGCGTGCCACAGGCGGCGAGCGACAGGGCGGGCAGGGCAGCCAGCAAGCGGCGACGGGTGGTCATGACGCGATACTCCGTACAGCCGGCGACAACCTTACGAAGATTTCACCCGCCGTCGCGCATCTGTTCAACCCCGTCGACGCCTCTTCCCCCATAGAAGCCGGGAACATTCTGTTTCAGGCCGCTTGAGAGGATCAAACCATGGACGAGGGCATCGTCGCCATTTTCATCGTCGGGACCATCTTCGCCGCTATCGTGGCGATCATTGTCGGCCCCAGCTATCTGAAGAGCCGCGAGCGTCGGGAAATCCAGACGACGGTCCGTACCGCCATCGACAAGGGCCAGCCGCTGCCGCCCGAAGTGATCGAGGCGCTGAGCAAGGACATCACCAAGAATCTGCCGTCGCGCACCAAGGACATCCGGCGCGGGATCATCTGGCTGGCCGTCGGCGTCGGCATCGCCGCCTTCGGCCTGATCAACGATCTGGGCGACCGCAACTGGAACGACCATGTCGGCGACGGTATGCTGGCGTTTGCCGTCATTCCGGCGACCATCGGCCTGGCCTTCCTGATCCTGAGCTTCTTCAACAAGAACAGGGACTGAGGCCGGGATCGAGGGGGGACACAACCATGACCCAGCCCGGCCTGTCCGACCGGCACGATGTCGAGCTGGCCGCCCTCGCGGCGGCCAGTGACCGGCGGGCTTTCGGCGAACTCGTGCGGCGGCATTCGTCGACCGTGCGGGCGTTGTTGCGCCGGATGGGGGCCCAGCCCTCGCTGGCCGACGACATCGCCCAGGATGCCTTCATCCTCGCGTATGAGCGGTGCACCGAGTTCCGCGGCGAGGGCACCTTCGCGGCCTGGGTCAAGCGTATCGCCGCGCGCCTCTATCTCAAGCGACGCGAGAAAGAGGCGCGCTATGTTTCGGAAGACGCAGCAGAAGATCAGGTATCGACTGTCGATCCCCTGGGCCGTTTCGACCTCGATGCGGCGTTGCAGACCCTGAGCGAGGCAGAGCGCCTGTGTGTCTCCCTCGGTCACGGGGCCGGCATGACCCATCCGGAGATCGCCGCTGCCCTAAATCTGCCGCTTGGAACGGTGAAGTCTCATGTCAAACGTGGTCTGGATAAACTCCGCCAGATACTCAATCCCGGGGCTGGCGAAACGGGGAGGGACTCGCATGTCGGCTGATGAATTCGATCCCTTTATCGAGCGCGCCTTCGATCGCGCGCCGCCGATGCCGGACACAGCCCTGTTCGTGGCCGATCTGGAAGCCCGCCTGCAGAGCGGCGCGCGTTTCCGTGCTGTCGGTCTGGGCATTGCCGGTGCCATCGGCGGGGTCGTGGCCCTGCGCGAGATGTTGACCCTCGAGATGGATCTGGGCGGGACGGAAGCCCTGCCCGGCGTGGACGCGGCGCAATCGGCCGGCCAGTCGATCAACCTGGATGTCGCCTCGGCCCTGCAGGCGGCGCTGGAGCGGTGGGGCGTGGCGGATCTCGCGCTGGGTGGTCTGGGCAGTATGCAGATGTTCTGGATCGCAGCAGCGGCCGTCGCGGCGTTGGCCCTCGCCGGGGTTGTACGCCTGTCGCAGGACGTCTGAGCTCCCCACCCGGGACTCGCGGGTGACGCGGCGGGCCCGGGCGGCTATGCTGCAATGCGAAAGCCGTCCCGGAGCCGACCATGTCCAGCCAGAAACAGGAAGTCGTCCGTCGTCTCGCCGCGCCGGATATCCAGTCGCGCAAGGGCAAGGAACCGCTGGTCTGCCTGACCGCCTATGATGCGCCGACCGCCGCTCTGCTGGACGAGCATTGCGATCTGCTGCTGGTGGGCGACAGCGTCGGCATGGTGGTGCACGGCTTGCCCAATACCGTCGGTGTAACGCTGGAGATGATGATCCTGCACGGGCAGGCCGTCATGCGCGGCGCGAAGCGGGCCATGGTGGTCGTCGACATGCCATTCGGCAGCTATGAGGGCGGCAAGGAGCAGGCCTACCAGAACTGCGCCCGCGTGATGAAGGAAACCGGGGCGCAGGGGGTCAAGCTGGAAAGCGGGCCGACCGTCCCGCAGACCATCGCCTATCTGGTGGAGCGCGGGATTCCGGTGATGGGCCATGTGGGTCTCAGGCCCCAGGCGGTGCTGACCGAGGGCGGGTTCAAGGCCAAGGGCAAGACCGAGGACGAGCGTCTGCGCGTGATGGCAGAGGCCGAGGCGACGGCCGACGCGGGCGCCTTTGCCGTCGTCATCGAGGGGGTGGCCGAAGGTCTGGCGGGCGAGATTACCCGTGCGATCAACGTCCCCACCATCGGGATCGGGGCGTCGGCCGAGTGTGACGGCCAGATTCTGGTGACCCCGGACATGCTGGGCCTGTTCGACTGGACGCCGAAGTTCGTAAGGCGCTACGGCGATATGCGGGGGCATATCCTGTCCGGCGTGGCAGGCTATGCCGAAGATGTTCGGGCCCGCCGTTTTCCTGCCGAAGTCGAGACCTATTTCTCGCGCAAGCCGGTCGTCCCGTAGCGCACGCTTCGCTGCAGACAGATTGTGCGCATTTTCAATGGGGGATGTCTCGACCCGGGCCAAAAATGGTCTAGGGTCGCGCCGAACTCAGATTAACGACTTTGGGGCGTTCATTTCGTGACGGATATCTTCGAGCAGGTCGAGGAGGAGCTGCGCTCCGACCGCTATAAGCGACTGGCCAGAACATGGCTGCCCGTGGTGGGCGGGATCCTCGTGCTGGCCCTGCTTGCCGCGCTGGGCTGGTGGGGCTGGCAGTCGTACGAGGACTCGCGTGCCGCCAAGGCCTCTGTTGCGTATGAGCGGGGCATCGAGGCCCTGCAGACCAATGACCTGGCCGCCGCCGAGTCCGCCTTTTCCGAGGCCGAGCGCGAGGGCAATGGCGCCTACAAGTCGATGGCGCTGGCCCAGCGCGCGGGACTGGCGCTGGCCGCCAACCGTGTGGACGAAGCCATCGAACTTCTGGACCAGTCGGCGAAGGCGGTCGGCGACCCCCTGCTGTCCGATCCGTCGGCCTTCAAGGCCGCCCTGCTGGTGATGGACACCGACGCCACCTACGAAGAGATCGAGGGACGGCTGACGCCCCTGACCCGCGAAGGACGCCCGATGCGCGCCGAGGCGCTTGAGGCCCTGGCGATGGCCCAGCTGCAGTTCGGCAAGAACACCGAGGCTCGCGCGACCTTCGTCCAGTTGCAACTGGGACAGGCCGTGCCCGATACGGTCCGCCAACGCGCCCAGGCAGCCGTCGCCATGATCGATGGCGGAACGCTGGGCTCGCTGTCCGACACCCTTGATGCCCAGAAAGCGCCGCCGGTGGTTGTCTCGCCGGAAGACCAGGCAGCTGTTCCCGGGGCCTCAGGTCCGCCCCAAGCGGCGCCCGCCGAATGACGTCCACGTTCAGGAGTACGCCTATGAACCGGTTCGCCAGAACGCTCCTCGTCTGCGGCGCTGCGCTGTCGGTCGCCGCCTGCGGAACCGTCAGCAATCTGCTGCCCTTCAGCCTGGGGCGTTCACCCGATGCCGGGCCGGTCGCCTCTGAAGGCGAACGTCTGTCAGTTCTGGAGTTCGATCAGGCCATGGTGCCGTCGCCGGCACTGGCGGGACGCGACTTCTTCCTGCCCGGTCCGCAGGCCGCCGTGTCGTGGCCGATGCCGGGCGGCAACGCCGAAAATGCGGTCGAGCATGTGATCGCCGGCGCGGATTTCACCATTGCCTGGCGCCGGAATATCGGAGCCGGCTCGGCGCGGACCCGTCAGGTGATGTCCCCGCCCGTGGCCGAGAATGGTCGTGTGTTCGCCCTCGACGGCGAGGATACGGTGACCGCGATGGACGCGCAGAGCGGGTCGGTGATCTGGCGTGCCTCGGTCAAGCCCGAAGGGCGTGAGGGCGGCGGCTTTGGCGGCGGCGTGGCCCTGGCCGGTGGCAAGGTGTTTGTCTCGTCCGGCTATCGCACCATGACGGCCTTCGACCAGAACAGCGGCGCCATGCTGTGGCAGACAGCCGTGGATGTGCCGATCCACGGCGCCCCGACCGTGGCCGGAACGCGCGTCTATGTCGTGGATCTCGACAACCAGATCCTCGCGTTCGACGTGAACACCGGTGCGGTCGAATGGTCGTACCGCGGCATCGTCGAGCCCGCGCGTATCATGCGCGCCTCCAGCCCGGCCGTCACCGGCGACACGGTCGTCGCGCCCATGTCGTCCGGCGAAGTCTTCGCCTTCCGCGCCACGACCGGCCAGCCGGTCTGGCAGGAAGAACTGTCGCGCACCACCCGCACCAGCGCCCTCTCGGAAATCCGGGATGTGGCCGGTCGCCCTGTGATCAGCCGCGGCTTCGTCTATGCGGCCAGCCATTCGGGCGTGCTCGCCTCCATGGATCTGCGCACGGGCGAGTCGCGCTGGCAGGTGCCCGTCGCCGCCGTCAACGCCCCGCTGCCGGTCGGCGACGTGGTCTACATCGTCTCCAAGGCGGGCGAGCTGAGCGTGTTGAACCGCGAGACGGGTCAGGTCTACTGGACCCGGGACCTGAACGAGGGGCGCGTGCGTCAGGAAGGGGGCTTCTTCGGCTTCTTCGACCGCACGGTGCGTCCGTCGTGGTCGGGCCCGATGCTGGCCTCCAACCGTCTGGTGCTGACCAATTCGGATGGCGAGCTGGTCGGCCTGAACCCCAAGACGGGTGAGGTCGTCTCGACCCTGCGTCTGGGCGCCCCCTCCTATGTGGCGCCGACTGCCTTCAACGGGGCCATTCTGGTCGTCACCGATCGCGGGGAGGTGATCAGCGTCCGCTGAT
>CAXICH010000046.1:0-12373 GCA_964022245.1 uncultured Alphaproteobacteria bacterium | reverse complement strand
CATCGCGATGGTACCGCCTCTCAGGCTTGAACTGAGGACCTCCGGTTCCACAAACCGGCGCTCTAACCAACTGAGCTAAGGCGGCACGCGTCGCGAGGAGCGTCCTCTAGCGGCCTCGGGGGTCGGGATCAAGCCCGACCTTGGGCTCCCGGATCAGTTATAGCCCTTCGACTGGATGTAGCGCTCAAGCGCCGCAATGCGGCTGGCGTCCGACGGGTGGGTCGAGGCGAACTCGGGCGTCTGGCTCTGGCGCTGGGCCGCCATCAGCCGCCACAGGGCGATCGACTGCGAGGCGCGGTAGCCGGCCCGGACCATATAGTCGACGCCCAGCTGATCGGCTTCCAGCTCATGCTGGCGCGAGAAGGGCAGCAGCACGCCCAGCTGCGCACCCAGACCGCCCAGCGCACCGACCGCCTGGCCATAGTCGCCCGAGGCGCCCTGAATGGCCTGGAGGCCGATGCTGGTCACCGCCGTGCTGGAATAACGCTCGGCCGCGTGCTGGGCGACCACATGCCCGATCTCGTGACCGATCACGGCGGCCAGCTGGTCATCATTCTGGACCAGGGCCAGCAGGCCCGTCGTGACGCCGATCTTGCCCGACGGCAGGACGAAGGCATTCGGGGACTCTTCCACGAACACCGCATAGTCCCAGCGGATATTGGTCAGACCCGCCGCCTGCACCAGACGGTCCCCGACGCGCCGGATGCGCGCATTGGCAGCCGCATCGCGCGACACCTGCTGGGTCCGCAGCGCATCGGCCCAGGCCTGATCGGCCTGCTGGGTCAGCGAGGCATTGTCGACCAGCAGGAACTGGTTGCGGCCCAGCGCCTCATTATAGGCGCACCCTCCGACAAGCGCCGAGGCGGCGACGAGGCCGACAAATGACTTCACGACGGTAGCCTTGGTGAGGGTGATCGGCATGTGGAGGTCTCCCGGGTGTTTCAACAGCTGTGACGCTTGAACACGCTCAGGGCAAATTTGCTCCCGATCCCTTTCCGCCGGCTCCAAAAGAAAAACGCCCCGGAGCGAACCCCGGGGCGTTTCAGTCTTGTCGTGTCAGCCCGACCTATTGCAGGCGGAACGTGACGGCGAAGTTCACGCGCCCCCCCACAGCCACACCATCAACCTGACCGGGGGTCAGACGGGCGCGGCGGGTAGAGCGCAGGGCTTCCTGGCCGAAGCCGGCCCCGCTCGGATCTTCCGAGGTGATCCGGCAATCGCTCACCGAACCGTTCGGATTGACCGCGCAGCTCAGCTCCACGCGGCCGCTTTCGATGCCGCGGGACATGGCCCGATCCGGGAAGTCCGGGGTCGGACGGCTGGCCCAAGCCGGGTTGGTCACAACCGGCGGACGCGGCGGCGCAGGCGGAGCCGGCGGCGGCGGGGGTCCCGGAATATTGACCGGAGGTCCGGTATACTCCTGGCGGTCTTCCTTGGCCACCGGCGGGATCGGCAGTCGCACGGGCGGAGCAATCGGGCTCGGCGCCGGTTCACGCGGCTGCAGCTTCGGCGGCGGCGGCTGATCCGTCGGAGGCGGAGGCGGCGGCGGCGGCGGAGGCGGCGGCGGCGGGATCGGATCGATCAGATCCACCTGCACGGAGTCATCCGTGTAGTCCGGGATCTTGAGCTCGAACCTGGATTTGTCGACGAAGTAGAGCAACACCCCGAACAGGATGGTGACCACGATCAGAACAACAATCCAGACCCCGATCGACACCCCCATGAAGCCCTTTTTCTTCGGGGCGTCATAGCGACTGCGATGGTACTCAACGGGTGTATCGGTCATTTCGCCCGTCCTTTACTCTGGTGCGTTGTCTTCGCCGACCAGGGCGACGCTGTGGAAGCCATTGTCCTGCAGGGCATTCATAACCTGCATGAAATCGCCATAGCGCGTCGTTTGGTCAGCACGGATGAAGATACGCTCTTCCTCGGGGTTCCGCGTCCGGATCAGGTAGCGGAGATTGTCGCCAATCTCCCCCACCGTGGTCCGGTTGTCGCCGATAAACACACCGCCATCATTCTGGATGGAGATGAACACCGGGGTGGGCGGGTTCTCCTGCGGTTCGGCTGCGGCGGTGGGCAGTTTCACCTCGATCGACACGGTGGCCAAAGGCGCGGCCACCATGAAGATGATGAGGAGAACCAGCATGATATCAACGAAAGGCGTGACGTTGATCTCGCTGTTCTGCTCGACGTGATACTTTCCGCCGCCGCCTCCTGAGAGTTTCGCGGCCATGAGGCTTACGCTCCCTTGTCGAGCTGACGCGAGATGGCGTTGATCAGTTCAGCAGCGAAGCCGTCCGAACGGATGCCGTAGGCCGAGATGCGGGTGTTGAAGTAGTTATAGAAGATAACCGCCGGGATAGCCGCGAACAGACCGATACCGGTGGCCAGCAGGGCCTCGGCGATACCGGGGGCCACGACGGCCAGGTTGGTGGTGTTCGACTCGGCGATACCGATGAACGAGTTCATGACGCCGTACACCGTACCGAACAGACCCACGAACGGGGCGGTAGAACCGGTCGAGGCGAGGAACTGCTGACCGCCCGAGAGGCGACCGGCCAGGCCCGACTGAACGGCGGAAACGGCAGCCGAGGCGCGGGTGATGGCCGCATCGCGGTGCTCACCGGTGACCGACAGGCCCGCCTGACGCGACAGTTCGACTTCTTCGGTCGCCGCGGCGGCCATGTCGGCCAGCGGGTTACCGTCGAACTCGTCCGAGGTCGCGATCTTGCGCATGTCCGCGATCGAACGGGCGCCGCGGAAATTCTCGAGGAAGCGGTTGGTCTTGGAGTTGAGACCGCCGAACTCGATCATTTTGATGATCAGGATCACCCAGGTGAAGATCGAGGCGACCAGCAGGCCGATCATGACGACCTTAACGACGATGCCCGAATCCATGAACATCTTGATGGGGGTCAGCGACTCACCGCCGTGACCTTCGTCCGTCGTGGCGGCTTCTTCGGTGGTGGTTGCGGCAGCGGCGTCCGTGGCCGGTGCTTCGGTGGTGGCCTCGGCCACAGCCGGATCGGGAGCCGTAGCGTCCTGAGCCAGGACCGGCGAGCTCGCCATCAGGACGGCAGCGCCGACCATTGCGAGGAGGATGTTCGTCTTTTTGCTATCGCGCATAGTTCGCCAGTTCCTGCGTTGTGGTCTGACCATGAAACCCTAAAGGACCCGACCACAGCGGCCGTACCCCAGTTTAAATTCTGACTTCCCGACTTCGAACCCGGGGGTCCGCCATCGAAACGCCTTCGGATGCGACCGGTTGCCGAATGGAACCGGTGTCGGTGACAGATGCCTTCGAACCTCGGTTCGAAACCGCCTGACGACCCCACCCAAAGAAAGCAGTCACGCTCCCTTTGGCGAACGCATACCAGAGCGTCAAGTGCGCCGAGGTGCTTTTCCCCCGGCGCGAGAACGCCTGTTGTTGAGGCACAACCTTTCGCCAGAAAGCGACATTTTCATGATATCGGAAATTTCCTTCCCCGGCCGGTCGCAGGGAAGTGGTGCCTGGGGGCGGATTCGAACCACCGACACGCGGATTTTCAATCCGCTGCTCTACCAACTGAGCTACCCAGGCGCGCTCCGGCGGGCGGGAGCGGGGTCTATAGGCGAGCGGATGCGGGGTGTCCAGCGCCCTCGATCAAACTCTGCCTCAGTCTTCGAAATCGTCCCGCGACAGGTCCTCGGCCGGCTCCCCCGGAAGCACATAGGCCCCGCCCAGCCAACGCTGCAAATCCACGTCCGAACAGCGCTTGGAGCAGAAGGGCTTATAGGCCGGATCCTTGGGATTTTTCTTGCAAATCGGGCAGTTAGACATCGTCAGCCTTCTTGTATCCCATAGGTTCCGGCGCGACGGGAAGCCTCGCCGACCAGCCGCGCCCGCGGGCCCAGTCCGGCCACCAGACCCGCCATCTCGTCGACTTCAGAATCCGGCACGACCAGGGTAATCCACGGCGCAGACCGGCAGCTTTCCAGCCCATGACGCAAATCACGCACAGCCTCGATCTGGCGGGTCCGTCGCGCATGCTCACCCTTCAGACCGAACAGCGCCTCCTCGAGGGGCGTGTGGCGCCACGGCATGGAGAGCTGCAGCAAACCGAAACGGCTGAGGGGTCCGAAGGTGACACCGGAGGTCCCGAACGCCTCCCTTGCGGCCCGCAAAACCGGCTCGGGGGCTTGGGCGGTGCCGATCAGATCGATCACCACCAGACCGCCCCAGCGCTTCAGGGCGAGACGTCGGGCCGCAAGAGCCAGTCCCAGCCGATTCGCCGCCTCGCGCGCCTTGCCCCCGTCCCGGCCGGGCGTGCCGGCAAAATCCAGATCCACCGCGATCAGAGCCCGCGTCCGTTCGACCGCGACATTTAGCCCCCCGGCCGTCACCACCGGGGCGAGGGCCGTCTCGCGCGCCTCACGCACAACCTCGATCGCGGCAGCCCCCTGCACGGGGGCCACGCCCGGCGCCGCCTGGTCCAGCCATTCGGCGACCGTCGGGCCGGGCTTCAACAGGCGCGGGGTCCCCTCCCCCTCACCCTTCAGGGTCAGGGCCGGCCCCTTGCCCCCCCGGGGCTCGGCCGAGACGGTGACCCGCAGCGTCTGTCCGACGCTGACCGCTCCCCTGGCCAGAAATCCGAACGGCTCCCCTGCGCCCAGATCGACAAAGGCGCCGCCCCCGCCCGGCAGCAGGGCCGTGACCCGGCCCACGCTTTCAGCACCGAGCCGATTCGCAGGCGCATCCCCCTCGCGCGCATGGAAGATCTGCCGGGGCTCGCCCTCGCGGCACACCACACCCCAGGTCTCTCCGGGGCCGTCGTCCAGAAATGTCTCGAGGTCGCTCACCCGCGCCGGTACCCGACGCCTTCCAGCAGGCTGACGGTCTCATAGAGGGGCAGGCCCATGACTGCCGGATGGCTGCCGACGATCCGGCGCACAAACGCCCCCGCCGGCCCCTGAATGCCATAGGCCCCGGCCTTGCCCTGCCAGTCGCTGCTGGCGACATAGGCGGCGATCTCGGTCTCGCTCAGGACCTTCAGGGTGACCCGCGTCTCGACCACCCGCACCGACAGGCGGCCCGCATGGGCCACGGCCACGCCTGTATGAACCCGGTGATTGCGCCCCGACAGCAGCCGCAGGAAGCGTGCGGCCTCTTCGCCATCGGCCGCCTTTTCCAGAAAGCGTCGGCCCAGCGACACGACCGTGTCCGCCGCCAGCACCACGGCCCCGGGATGGCGCTCGGCCACCACCGCTGCCTTGGACCGCGCGAGGCGATCCGCCAGCTGCGCCGGGGTCTCGGATTTCAGGGGCGTTTCGTCGATGTCGGCCGGCTCGACCCGATCCGGGACGATCCCGACCTGGGCCAGCAGCTCGCGTCGACGCGGACTGGCCGAAGCCAGGATCAGCTCAGGACGGGCCATCCCGCCCGGCCTTACTTGAAGCGGTAGGTGATGCGACCCTTGGTCAGGTCGTAGGGCGTCATTTCGACCAGCACCTTGTCGCCGGCCAGCACGCGGATGCGGTTCTTGCGCATCTTGCCCGCGGTGTGGGCGATGATCTCGTGGTCGTTCTCGAGCGTCACCCGGAACGTGGCGTTCGGCAGCAGTTCGCTGACCGTACCGGGAAACTCGAGCAGTTCTTCCTTAGCCATGCGGCCTCTCACACCCGGGGAAAACGTCTGACACACACGCCGGGCGGAGCGCATGTGCCGAAAAGAGCGGCGCTAATGCACCAGAATTGCCGAAAAGTCGAGTTCCCCGGGCCGCACGGCCCGGGCGTCACCGCCGATAGAGGGCGCAGACCAGGGTAAACAAGCGACGCGACGTCTCGTGATCCATGTCGATCTTGCCGTCCAGCCGGGCCTTGAGCGTCTCGGCCCCCTCGTTGTGCAGACCCCGGCGGCCCATGTCGACCGACTCGATCTGGCTGGGGGAAGAGCCGCGCAGCGCCTCATAATAGCTGTCGCAGATCATCAGATAGTCCCGCAGCACGCCCTTCAGCGGCGTCAGCGACAACACATGGGCCCGGGCATGATCGGGGCCGGTGATATCAAACACCAGCTTGCTGTCCTGCAGCGACAGTTGCAGCGCATAGGGACCGCCGGGGGCCCCGGCCGGACGGAACACATTGCGCTCGACCAGATCGAAGATGGCCACCCGACGTTCGTGCTCGATCTCGGCGGTCGCCGCCGGCAGGGTCGCCGCATCCAGCTCGACCGAAGCCAGCCGTTCGGTGTCGGGGTGTGCCTCGGTCATGCCGGTTCTACCGCATCATCCATTTCCGGGTGGCTGGGCTTTTCGCGGGCGGGCCAGCGATCCGACAGGTCAGCCAGCACCACGTCCAGGCATTCGACATCGATGCGCAGGTCCCCGCCCCCGGCAAACATCAGATAGACCTGACCCGACGGCGCCTCGGACGGCTCGAAATGCAGGGCCAGCAACTCCAGCGCCTGTTCGGGCCCGCGCGGCAGCTGCCGGCTCTTGACCGCCGTGACGTCGCCGAACTGCATGGCCGCCATCACCCGCGTGCCCCCGCACTCCCAGCAGAAGCGGCTGAGCGTCAGCGTCACCTGCCGGCTGGACCGTTCCCAGACGATGTCCACGGGGCGCAGGATCGCATCCTGCAACGCCGCAGAGACGAACTGCAGGTCCTCGACGTCCATGGCCAGCAGGCGCAGGGGCTCGGGCGGCGTGTCCGGTTGGGGTGGCGTCAGGGCGTCGATCTCAGTGCTCATGCCCGTCGCCCTTGATCCGGCGGATGTCGGCCCCGCACCGGCCCAGCTTCTCCTCCAGCCGCTCGAACCCGCGATCCAGGTGATACACGCGGCCGATGGTCGTCTCGTCGGTCGCCACCAGCCCGGCGATCACCAGGCTGACGGAGGCCCGCAGGTCGGTCGCCATGACCGGCGCCCCGTGCAGCCGTTCGACCCCGGTCACCACAGCCTCGCCGCCGTGCACGGCGATCTCGGCGCCCAGCCGCGCCAGCTCGGGCGCATGCATGAAGCGGTTCTCGAAAATGTTTTCGTGAATGCGGCTTTCGCCCTCGGCCGTGGTCATCAGCGCCATGAACTGCGCCTGCAGATCGGTGGCGAAGCCGGGATAGACTTCCGTCGTGACATCGACGGCTTTGAGCCGGAGCGCCGGATCCCGCCGGACCCGCACGCCATCCTCGGTCTCGGTGACATCCACCCCGCACTCCCGCATCTTGGCGGTCAGGGCGGTCATCAGCGCCGGCCGGCTGCCGGTCAGGGTCACATCGCCGCCGGTCATGGCCGCCGCCACCGCATAGGTGCCCATCTCGATCCGGTCGGCGATCACCGGCCAGTCCGCGCCACCCAGCGAGGTCACACCGGTGATGGTCAGGGTGTGGGTATCGAGGCCCTCGACCTTCGCGCCCATGGCCATCAGGCAGCGGGCCAGGTCACCGATCTCGGGCTCGCGCGCGGCATTGTTCAGCACCGTCGTGCCGTCAGCCAGCACGGCCGCCAGCAGCGCATGCTCGGTCGCGCCCACGGACACGAAGGGGAAGGTGATCTCGGCGCCCTTGAGCCCGCCCGGCGCCCGCGCCTCGACGTAGCCTTCCTCCAGTTCGATCTCGGCCCCCAGCGCCTTCAGCGCCATCAGGTGCAGGTCGACGGGGCGTGCGCCGATGGTGCAGCCGCCCGGCAGGGACACCCGTGCCTCACCCGTCCGGGCCAGCAAGGGTCCCAGAACATTGAACGACGCCCGCATCTGGCGGACCAGATCATAGGGGGCAAAGGTCGAGGTAATCTTCGGCGCATGGAACAGCGTCTGCTGCGCCCCCGCGTCGCCCGACTCGGTGACCTCGACGCCCAGCTGGCGCAGCAGCTGCCCCAGGAACCGCGTGTCGGCGAGTCGCGGCATATTGGTCAGGCGCAGCGGCTGGTCGGTCAGGATCGAGGCCGCCATCAGCTTCAGCGCCGAATTCTTGGCCCCGCTGATGGGGATGCTGCCGTTCAGGGTGTTGCCGCTGCGGATGGCAATACTGTCCATGTCGATCCTGATGCCTGACCGCCGGCACCTGATCGCGCTGCGGGGGGACCGGTTATCTAGCGCGACCCGCCCCCCGGATGAAAGGGCCGGGCGCGGCGATCCTCAGCTTTCTTCGCCGGACCCGTTTTCAGGCCCGGCCACAGGTGTCCGGGCCTGGCCGGCCTGCTTGCGCCGTTTCAGATTGGCCCGCAGCGCCTGCGCCAGCCGGGCCTTGCGGTCGGGCTTCCCCGCTGCTGTCGGCCTGTTGGGCTTGAGATTGTGCGGTTCACCCATGCCGCCCATCGCCCCCTGAACGCGCTTTTCAGCAAGAGATTGCGTTTAGGGGCTTTCGCCAGCATCCGGCTTTGGCTATACGCCCGGTTCCTCAGATTTGGCCGCCGTAGCTCAGTGGTAGAGCGCATCCTTGGTAAGGCTGAGGTCGTGGGTTCGATTCCCCCCGGCGGCACCACTTCCCGATCCAGCAGACGCTAGCGCTCCGACTCCGGAGCGGGACGCGTGCGTCGATAGTCGCGCCAGGCGCGGCTGCCGTCCTCGCGGGCATCGATCGGGGCAAGCCCGATCTCCGAGCGCCACGGCGTGATCACGGGGTCCATCCAGTCGGGGTCATAGCCGTAGCCGTAGCCATAGCCATAGCCATAGCCGCTATAGGCCGGGTAGCCGTTCTTGACCTCGCGATAGTGCAGTTCCAGGTGGCCGCGCTCTCCCAGCGGAACCGAGACCGAGGCCCCGTACTGGCGATAGCCTTCGGTGCCGATGCCGGCGCTGAACTCGCCCCGGACGCGCCGCTCGCTGTCCCAGGCGATCCCGTCGACCGGTCCGTCATAGGCAGCTTCCGTGCCCGACGGCACCGCGGGGGCGTCGGCCAGCCAGCGGCTGATCTGCTGGTCGGTGGTCAGGCCATGGGGCTCGGGGTCCTGCTCCGCGATGGAGGCCGGGGATGCGGCCTCGACCTCGGCGGCCGCCTCACCCTGCGCCGCGACAGTCTCTGCCGAGACACCGGGCGTCGCCGCCGTACGGATGGTCTCTTCCGGGTCCTGGGGATCGGGAGCGCCCAGCGCCAGAACAGCGACGCTTGCCATCAAAGTGATCATTACGCGACCTTCCCCTGTATCCGTTCAGACCGCAACCGCGCCTGCCGTGATTGTCCACCCTCGGTGCGAAATGTGTTCACGGTCGGGCGGCGCCTTCGCCGCGGCCCAGCGGGTCCGGCAGGGGCTCGCCCTCCGGCACAAAGGTCAGGGCCGCCGAATTGATGCAGTAGCGCTGGCCGGTTGGAGGCGGACCGTCGGGGAAGACATGGCCCTGATGGCCGTCGCAGCGCGCACAGCGCGTCTCGATCCGCACCATGCCATACGACGTGTCGCGGATCTCGCGGATGTGGGCCGGATCGTACGGGCGATCAAAGCTGGGCCAGCCCGTGCCGCTCTCGAACTTGGTCTTCGTCTGGAACAGCGGCAGGCCGCACAGGCGGCAGCAGAACACGCCGGCCCGCTTTTCATCCAGCAGGCCGCCGCAGAAGGGCGCCTCGGTGCCGTGCGCCAGCAGGATGCGCTCGGCCTCGGGGTCCAGATCGGCGATCAGGCGCTCGCGCTGGTCTTCGTCGGGCGGGGTCAGGTCAAAGCCGGAGGCAGAGGTCATCTGGGTCATGCGCCAGATATAGGAAGGGCCGGCCAGGGTTCCCACCCCGGCCGGCCCAATCCTAGTCACAGTGCCTGAGGCTTAACCCCCGAAGAGGCTGGACACCCAGGTCCGGACCGCGACCTCATCGGCCGGGTTGCCCGTGTAGCGCAGGCCTTCGGCCGGCGTGTGCGGCTCGTTATTGCCCCGCTCGCGGTCGGTCCAGGCCTTGTGGCCATAGGTCAGGTCCGCATAGTTCGAGGGCAGGCGCAGGATGGTCGGTTCGATGAAGATGGAGTCTTCAGCGGTCGTCGACCCGGCCAGGCGCACGTTCGGCAGATTGACCAGCAGGTCCAGCACGTCGAGGCAGCCCCCGGCACAGCCGGCATCCACCAGAACGATCACCGGGCCCTGCACGGGGTTCGGCGCGCCCGTGTCCGCAACCGGCTCGCGGCCGGGCAGGACAAAGCTTTCCTGACCGGCGGCCAGGGCCGCATCAAAGGCTTCCACGACGCCGCGGGTTTCTTCGATGATCGCCGGGTTTTCCTCGACGAACAGCGGATCGGCTTCCATCCGGGCCAGGGTGTCGGCGAACCAGTCGCGGTGATCCTGGCTGACCCGGTAGGGCACATTGCCGGCCACCGGCTGGCGGCTGACGGTGAACTCGGGCGTCCAGATGCGGTTGACCAGACCATAGGCCCGGCGGGTGGAGGTGAACTCCGAGCCGTTGGCCCCGCGCAGGTCCAGCACGAACCCTTGCGGTCCGCGGAGGGCATCGGCCTGGGCCACGATGCTGGCGTTGAACGCCGCCCAGTCCGCATCCTCGCTCAGCGAGTGGGCGTGCACCCACGGACGACCATTGACCTGCTCGACGGCCAGCGGCACGTCGCCGGGCATGTAGACGGTGGCGCGGTACGCGGCTTCCAGGGCCTGCGGGCTGACCGGCTGGATCTGCAGCTCGATATCGCGCGAGCGGCGGCCCTCCTGGAATTTGCAGGTCTGGGGCAGGCCGCGGGTGAAGGGGTTGTTGCGGTTCCACAGCAGGTACGGCGCGGAACGCACGCGACCGGCCTCGGTCGTCAGGTCCGCTTCCCAGCGGTCCAGCTTCTCCATGGCGAACTGCTCGATCGGCACGCCGTTGCACTCGGTCACGACCGAGCCGACGCGCGGGCCGCGCCGCACGCCGTCGGCGACGTGGGTGACGACATACTGTCCGTCACGCCAGCCCGTGGTCACGCCGCCCCAGCTGATGCCGAAATACGGACCCAGCAGGTCGAACGTCGGGGTGATGCGAAGGTTGGAGTCGCGGAAGCCGCCCGCGAAATAGCGCATCAGATAGGCGTGGCTGTCGCCGCTGTTCACCTGGCCGATCAGGGCCTGCGCCTCGGCGAGGCCGGTGTCCAGATAGCTGCGGAAGGCGGCCGCTTCGGCGCCACCGGCCACGAGCGCCGGGTGATTCTCGCGAATCTCCTGCTGGGCGGTGACCAGATCCTGCGAGGCAAGCGCCCGGAAGTCCTGGGCCGAGACCGAGGTCGCGACGGTAATGGCGAGGGCCGCGGCCGTGAAGGCGGCGTACGGTCTGAACGTCATACTAAAGGCTCCAGTGGTCGTGTCAGGGAGATACCCGGACCTTAAAGCCGATCAGGCAGGGGCTTGCCAACCCCGAACCCCGATCAAGCGAGCCCCCCGGTCCGCAAGCCGGTTTACTCGCACCGGATCACGGCCTAATCGGGGCCGTCGCCTCGAGGTGGGATCACAGTTGGTTGATCTCCCGTACCCGGCGATGTCGATGGAACCGGGAATGTTCGCCAAGATTCTGATCGCCAACCGGGGCGAGATCGCCGTCCGTATCATCAAGACCTGCCGCCGCATGGGCATCCAGACGGTCCAGGTCTATTCCGAGGCCGACGCAGGCTCGCTGGCGGTCGAGATGGCCGACGAGGCCGTGCTGATCGGCCCGGCGCCCGCCTCTGAATCCTATCTTCTGGCCGACCGGATCATTGCCGCGGTGCGACAGACCGGCGCGGAAGCTGTTCACCCCGGCTTTGGCTTCCTGTCGGAAAACGCCGGCTTCGCCCGCCGTCTGCGCGACGAGGGCATCGCCTTCATCGGCCCCAACCCCGAGGCGATCGACGCCATGGGCGACAAGATCAGCTCGAAGAAGCTGGCCGCCGAGGCCGGGGTCTCGACCGTGCCCGGCCATATGGGCCTGATCGAGACGCCGGAAGAGGCCGTCCGCATCGCCCGCGAGATCGGCTATCCGATCATGATCAAGGCCTCGGCCGGCGGCGGCGGCAAGGGCATCCGCGTCGCCCATTCCGACTCCGACATGGCTGACGGCTTCTCCTCGGTGAAGGCCGAGGCGAAATCGGCCTTCGGCGACGACCGGGTCTTCCTCGAGAAATTCATCGAGAACCCGCGCCACATCGAAATCCAGGTGATGGGCGACAAGCACGGCAACGTCGTTCACCTGTTCGAGCGCGAATGCTCGATCCAGCGCCGCAATCAGAAGGTCATCGAGGAAGCCCCCTCCCCCCTGCTCGACGACAAGACCCGCAAGGCCATGGGCGAACAGGCCATCGCCCTGGCCAAGGCCGTCAACTACGACTCCGCCGGCACGGTCGAATTCGTCGCCGGTCAGGACAAGAGCTTCTACTTCCTCGAGATGAACACCCGGCTGCAGGTCGAGCACCCGGTGACCGAGCTGATCACCGGCGTCGATCTGGTCGAACAGATGATCCGCTCGG
>CAXICH010000045.1:0-12395 GCA_964022245.1 uncultured Alphaproteobacteria bacterium | reverse complement strand
GCCGGGGGGCACGGCGCGACCACCGAGAGTTACGGTCCAGACATTGCCCTGTCCCGAGGCCGCGACCTGCAGGTTGCGCGGCGCATCGATGCGGAGCGAGGTGTAGTCGGGGCCGCGCGCCCAGCGCGCCTCGCCTGCAGGCCCGAGATCGTCAGCCCCTTGCATGTCCAGGGAGGCGGCCTGATCGAAGACGATCCAGACAGCCTCACCCCGACGGAACACCGCGGCCCCGACCGGACGATCCCAGTTGAAGGTCAGGGTCACCGAATCCGGAGAGGGCGCGGCGCGAACCGCCACAGTGGCTGCAGCACTGGCGACCGCCGACGGAGGCGGCGTCTCGCCCGGGCGATACAGATTGATCCACACAGCGCCGTCGGCCTGCCCCCGGGTGACCGAGGCGCCCTCGGCCAGGGTCAGGACCAGTTCGGTGCCATTCGGTACAGCCCGGGTTTCGATCGCCTCCAGTCCGGGCGGAGGGGCGACCTTGAGCCGCGAGACATCGGGTGCAGCGGTGGTGCCCACACGCACGACGACCGTGCGACCCTCGACCGAGACGCGCGACCGCGCGCCCACGACGCCGGCGAATTCGATGCGGGTGTAGGTGTCCGTGGTCCCGACGCGGATGGCCAGTGGCTCGGTTACAGCCGAGGCCGGGGCTTCCTGGGCCAGGGTCAGCAGGGGCGCGAACGCGACCGACCCGGCCGCGGCAAGCGCCACGGTCGACCTCAGGACGCCCTTCGTGGCCTTGGTTCGGGACATGATGCCGGACCATCGCAACAAGGCGTTGCTTCACGGTTAACGGTTCCTGACCTCATCCCTGTGCGACCCTGTCTATTGTGCGACACTGCGCCGGGCTTGTTCGCGTCTCCCCCGTGGCCCAGATGCAGACCAGTCGATGAAGGGACATGCCATGACACCGCCGGAACCCGGCCCCGATCCCGTCGAGGCGCCGAAGCCCAATCTTCTGATGGTCTCGCTGAAATGCCGCTGCCCGCGCTGTGGTGAGGGGCCGCTGCTGGAAGGCTATCTGACCGTGCGCGGCGCCTGCCCGGCCTGCGGCCTCGATTACAGCTTCGCCGATCCGGCCGACGGACCCGCCTTTTTCGTCATGTCGATCGTCGGCGTGATCGGCATGGCCGCCATGATGGCGCTGGAGCTGGGGCTGCATCCGCCGTTCTGGGTGCATCTGGTGGTGACCCTGCCGCTGATCCTGGTGCTGTGTCTGGGCAGTCTGCGGCCGTTCAAGGCCTGGCTGGTCGCCGAGCAATACGCCCGCAGCGCCGCCCCGCCCGAGTTCTCCAGCATCGGCAAGCACGGCGAAGGCTCGCGCTGGCGCGAACGCCGCCGCTGAAGGTCTTTGACGGTCCGGGAAACCGCGATGGAGGCCTGACCCGGAATCGAACCGGGGTGCACGGATTTGCAGTCCGCTGCGTAACCACTCCGCCATCAGGCCATTGATCGCGAGGCGCGTTCGCTATCAGATCGCATTGTCCCCCGCAACGCACACACCTATAAGCGGGCCAGCTTTTTCACTCTCCTCTCCCCAGGGATCGATCGACGCATGGACTTCCAGACGGCACGCAAGGTGATGGTGGACAGTCAGGTCCGCGTGAACGATGTCACGGACCGCGGGCTGCAGGCGGCCCTGCTGGCGGTGCCGCGCGAGACCCTGTGCGCTCCCGACCGCGCCTTTTCCGCCTACGCCGAGGTCGAGGTGCCGGTGACCGCTACGCGCAGCCTGATGCTGCCGCGCGACCTGTCGAAATTGCTGATGGCCGCCGCCCCCAAGGCGGGAGAGCGCGCGCTGGTCATGTCGGGGGCCTATGCCGCCGCCGTGCTGGCACAGATGGGTCTGGACGTCACCCTGCAGGACTCGGACGCCGGGGCGCTCGCCATCGCGGCCCCGACCCTGGACGCCGCCGGAGTCACCACCGTCGAGGCGCCTCTGGACCGGCCGCAGTCCGGTGGCTGGGACCTGATCGTCTCCGAGGTCGCCGTCCCGGTTCGCCCCGACGCCTGGCTGGACGGCCTGAAGGTTGGCGGTCGCGCCGTGCTGGTCGAGCGCAACGGACCCGTCGGCAAGGCCAGCCTGCACATGCGCACGCCCGAGGGCTGGTCGCGCCGGCAACTGTTCGACGCGACGCCTCCGGTACTGGACGAACTGCGCCCCGAACCGGCCTTCAGCCTCTAGATTCCCGCACGGCGACGGAAAAAACCGGGTGCCGCGTGAAAAAAACTTAACTGGCGTCGGGCACAACGATCTCGCACTACGCTCGTCACCGAGAATGACACGACGCGGGCCGGCCGCGTCAGGCAGGAAATGAAGATGTTCAATCGCACCCGTGCGCTGATTTCGCTTGCGGCCCTGGCCCTGGGGTCCGGTCTGGCCATGCCGGCGCTGGCCCAGGACACCCTGCCCGACGCCATCCGCATGGCCTACCGGACCAATCCGACCCTGCTGGGCCAGCGCGCCAACCAGAGGGCACTGGACGAATCGATCGTTCAGGCCCGGTCGGGCCTGCGCCCCTCGATCGATGTCAGCGCCTCGGCTGGCTATACCCAGAGCCGCACTGCCGGCGGCCCGCAACAGGTCGACACCAACAACGACGGCATTCCCGACACCACGATCAACATTCCGTCGAACACCAATGACAGCACCTCGGGCAGCGCCAGCATCGGCCTGTCGCAGACGCTCTATTCCGGCGGCCGCATCTCGCTGGGAATCAGCGCGACGGAGGCCAATATCCTCGCCGGTCGCGAGGATCTGCGCTCGGTCGAGCAGCAGGTGCTGGCCACCGTCATCCAGGTCTATGCCGATGTGCTGCGTGACGAGGAGATCGTCCGCATTCGTCAGGAGAATCTGACGGTCCTGCAACGCCAGCTGGACGAGGCCTCGGCCCGCTTCGAGGTCGGCGAGATCACCCGCACCGACGTGGCCCAGGCCGAGGCCCGCCTCGCCCAGTCCGAAGCGGATCTGGCCAATGCCCAGGCCCAGCTGTCGGTCAGCCGGGCCTCCTATGCCGCCATCATCGGCCAGACGCCGGGCCGTCTGGCGGCCCTGCCGCCCCTGCCGGGCGTGCCGGACGACTTCGAGGTCGCCCTCGACATCGCCCTGGTCGAGAACCCCAATATCCGCGCCGCCGAATATGCCCTGGCCGCCGCCGAGGCCAATGTGGCGCTTGCGCGGGCCGAGTATCTGCCGTCCGTGCGGGTCAGCGCCTCCTACGGCGGCTCGACCAATGAGCTGTCCAGCTTTGACCTGGCCGACCGCACCACCTTCCAGGCCGGGGCCACCCTGTCGGTGCCGCTGTTCACCGGTGGCCTGAACCAGTCGCGCGTGTCCCAGGCGCTGGAGCGCGCCAATGCGGCCCAGATCCAGATCGAGGGCCAGCGCCGTAATGTGCTGCAGTCGATCAGCTCGGCCTATGCCCAGCTGATCTCGGCCCGCTCGAGCCTGCGGGCCGGCGAGGAAGCCGTCCGGGCCGCCACCGTGGCCGCCGAAGGGGTCCGTCAGGAAGCCCAGGTCGGCCTGCGCACCACCCTCGACGTCCTGAACGGCGAGCTGGAACTGCGCTCGGCCCAGGTCGCGCTGGTCACCGCCCGCCGCAACGAATACGTCGCCATGACCCAGCTGCTGCTGGCCATGGGGCGTCTGGACGTGACGGTGCTGGTCCCGGCCGAAGAGATCTATGATCCGTCGGTCAACTATGACCGCGTGCGCAACCGTGGCGGGCTGCCGTGGGACGGCGTGATCGAAGCCATCGACCGCATCGCCGCGCCGCCGGTCCTGCCCGCCAATGACGCCGAGGACGCGCCGATCGACAGCCGGCTGAAGGGTGAGACCATCCAGACCGCGCCGCGCAACTAGCTCGGGATTAACCAACGAGGCGAAAAAGGTCCGTTGATTCCGGGCTCCGTTGATGCGACGACAGGACATACGGGGGCCGCATCGGTCCGTTCCGATCCCGTCTGCGCGTCGGCGCAGCGACCATGCCAGGGGTTTTGAGACATGACTGATCCGACCGCCCAGGAACCGACGATGGAGGAGATCCTGGCGTCGATCCGCCGGATCATCTCGGAAGACGATGCCCCGGCCGAAACCGCTACAGCGGCCGCCGCGTCCCAGCCGGAACCCGAGCCGGAAGCCCGGTCCGAGCCGGAGACACAGGCCGAGCCCGAGCCGGCCGAGGACGTGCTGGAACTGACCGAACGCTATGAGGCCCCCGCCGAGGCTGAGGTCGAGGAGCAGCCCGCCCCCGCGCAGGAAACCCTCGGCGACCTCGACATCGGTTCGGCCGACCCCTTCCCCGTCGATGAGGCCGCGCCGGAACCCGAACCCGAGCCTGCCCCGGCCCCTCGCGCTGCCTCGTCGTCGGACGATTCCCTGGTCAGCGATGCCACGGCCGCCTCGGCCGCCGGTGCCTTTGCCGGTCTGGCCGCCGCCCTGCGCCCGGCCCCCGCCGCCTCGGCCGGTGCGCCCGCCGGCAACAGCGCGACCATCGACGAGCTGGTTCGCAGCCTGCTGAGCCCCATGCTGCGCGAAATGCTCAAGGACTGGCTGGACGCCAATCTGCAGAACATTGTCGAGGCCGAGGTCCGCAAGGAAGTCGACCGCGTATCGCGGCTGAACGGTGCGCCCCGCTAGCCTCTGACCCTGACTTCGTCCTAAAGACTGAGGGGGCGGCTCCGGCGGGGCCGCCCCCTTTTCGTTTGCCCCCTCCCCTTTTCGACTGCCCCGATCATGCTTGAGAAGAATTTCGAACCGCAAAGCGCCGAGCCCCGCCTGTATCAGGCCTGGGAAGACAGCGGCCTGTTCGCCCCCCGCGACGCCTCGGGGACAGAGGGCGCGGCCGGGGCCTATTCCATCGTCATTCCGCCGCCGAATGTGACGGGCAGCCTGCACATCGGCCACGCGCTGAACAACACGCTGCAGGACATCCTGGCGCGCTATCACCGGATGACGGGCAAGGCCGTGCTGTGGCTGCCGGGCACCGACCATGCGGGCATCGCCACCCAGATGGTGGTCGAGCGTCAACTGGCCGCCGCGGGGAATATCGGGCGGCGCGACATGGGCCGCGAGGCCTTTATCGACAAGGTCTGGGAATGGAAGGCCGAGTCGGGGGGGACCATCGTGCGCCAGCTGCGCCGGCTGGGGGCCTCCTGCGACTGGAGCCGCGAGCGCTTTACCCTCGACGAAGGGCTGAACGCCGCCGTCCGCAAGGTGTTCGTGCAACTGCACAAGGACGGGCTGATCTATCGCGACAAGCGGCTGGTGAACTGGGACCCGCATTTCCAGACGGCGATCTCGGACCTCGAGGTCGAGCAGAAGGAGGTCGACGGCGCCTATTGGCATTTCGCCTATCCGCTGGCCGACGGGGTCACCTATGAGCACCCGGTCGCCTTCGATGACGACGGCAAGGCCACCGAGTGGGAGACCCGCGACCATATCGTCGTGGCCACCACCCGGCCCGAGACCATGCTGGGCGATACCGGCGTGGCCGTGCATCCGGACGATGAGCGGTATGCCGGTCTGGTCGGCAAGGCCGTGGTTCTGCCGATCACGGGCCGCCGCGTCCCGATCGTCGCCGACGACTATGCCGATCCGACCAAGGGCTCGGGCGCGGTCAAGATCACCCCGGCGCACGACTTCAACGACTTCCAGGTCGGCAAGCGGGCGGGGCTCGCCACGCTCAACGTCATGGACTCGCTGGCGCGGATCACCGCCGCCGACTGCCCGGATGTGCCCGCCGACTATGAGGGCATGGACCGCTTCGCGGCGCGCAAGGCCATCGTCGCCCGCGCCGAGGAAGAGGGCTGGCTGAAAGCCATCGAGAAAACGAAACATATGGTCCCGCACGGCGACCGCTCGGGCGTCGTTATCGAGCCGTGGCTGACGGACCAGTGGTACGTTGACGCCAAGACCCTCGCCCAGCCGGCCATCAAGGCGGTCGAGACGGGCAAGACCACCTTCGAGCCCGCCAGCTATTCCAAGATCTATTTCGAATGGCTGCGGAACATCGAGCCCTGGTGCATCTCGCGCCAGCTGTGGTGGGGCCACCGGATTCCGGCCTGGTATGACGCCGATGGCAACATCTATGTCGCCGTGACCGAAGACGAGGCGCTGGCCCAGGCGGGCGGCAAGCCCCTGACGCAGGACGAGGACGTGCTGGACACCTGGTTCAGCTCGGCCCTGTGGCCGTTCTCGACCATGGGCTGGCCGGAGAAGACGGAGGATCTGGAGCGCTTCTATCCGACCAGCGACCTCGTCACCGCCGCCGACATCATCTTCTTCTGGGTCGCCCGGATGATGATGATGGGCCTGCACTTCATGGACGAGGTGCCGTTCCACCGCGTGATCATCAATGGCCTCGTCCGCGACGAGAAGGGCCAGAAGATGAGCAAGTCCAAGGGTAATGTCATCGACCCGCTGGAGATCATCGACGATCTCGGCGCCGACCCGCTGCGCTTCACCATGGCCATCCTGTCGGGCACGCGCGACATCAAGCTGAGCCGCCAGCGGATCGAGGGCTATCGCAACTTCGGTACCAAGCTGTGGAATGCGGCGCGCTTTTCCCAGATGAACGGCTGCGCCCGGGTGGAGGGCTTCGATCCGGCGACGGCCGAGGCGACCATCAACCGCTGGATCCGCGGCGAACTGGTCAAGGCCGAGCGCGAGGTGTCGGACGCCATCGAGGGCGGCCGCTTCGACGATGCGGCGGGGGCCCTCTACCGCTTTGTCTGGAACATCTTCTGCGACTGGTATCTGGAGCTGGCCAAGCCGGTGTTTTCAGGGTCGGATGCGGCGGCCGGGGCCGAGACGCGCGCCATGACCGCCTGGGTGCTGGACCAGACCATCAAGCTGATGCACCCGGTCATGCCCTTCATCACCGAGGAGCTGTGGGCCCAGACCGCCGACAATGGCGCGGCGCGCAGCGAGCCCCTGCTGATCGGCGCGGCCTGGCCCGATCTGGCCGACAGTCTGATCGATACGGAGGCGGCGGCCGAGGTCAGCTGGCTGATCGAGACGGTCGAGGCGGTGCGCTCGCTGAAGGGCGAGATGAACGTAGCCACGGCCCGCCCGCCGCTGAGCTTCATCGGCCCGGATGCGGCGACCACCGCCCGCATCGACCGTTATCGCGAGATCCTGATGACGCTGGCCCGGGTGTCCGGGGTGTCGGTCGCCGAGGCCGCCCCCGAGGGGGCCGTGACCTTCGTCGCGGGGGGCGCCACAGCGGCGCTGACGCTGGCTGGACTGGTCGATATCGCCGCCGAACGCGCCCGTCTGAACAAGGAAATCGCCGCGTTTGACAGCGACATCGGGCATTTCGGCAAGAAGCTGAACAACCCCAACTTCGTCTCGCGCGCCGCGCCGGAGGTGGTTCAGGAACAGCGCGACAAGCTGGCCGAAGCCGAGGCGGGCAAGGCGCGGCTGCAGGAGGCTCTGGAGCGACTGAGCCGGCTGGGGTGAGCACGCGCCTCGACCAACTTCTGGTGGCTCGGGGCCTGTTCGACAGCCGGGCACAGGCGCGCGCCGCCATCGAGGCGGGCGGGGTGACGGTGGCGGGACAGGTGGTCCGAAAGCCGGCCGCCAAGGTAGCCGGGGATGCCGCCGTCGAGGCCAGGGCGGCGCATCCGTTCGTCGGGCGGGGCGCGCTGAAGCTGGATCATGCCCTGACCCTGTGGCCCATCGCGGTCGAGGGGCGGAGCGTGCTGGACGTCGGCGCCTCGACCGGCGGCTTCACCGAAGTCTGCCTGTTGCGGGGGGCAGCCCGGGTCCATGCGGTCGACGTCGGCCACGGCCAGTTGCACGACCGGATCGCGGCCGACCCGCGCGTGGGCGTGCTGGAGCGCACCGATGCCCGCGACCTGACACCGGACCAGATCGACCCGGCGCCCGGGCTGATCGTCTGTGATGCCAGCTTCATCAGCCTGCTGAAGGTGCTGCCCGTCCCCCTGTCGCTGGCAGCAGCAGGCGCCGACCTGGTGGCCCTGGTCAAACCCCAGTTCGAGGCGGACGGACCGAAAGACGTCGGCCGCGGCGGTGTGGTGCGCGACTCCGAGGCGCGGCAGGCGGCGCTGGACCGCGTCTCGGCCGGACTGGAGGCGCTGGGCTGGAGCGTTCAGGCCACGGCCGAAAGCCCCGTGACCGGGGGCGACGGCAATGTCGAATATCTGCTTTGGGCCAAAGGTCCGCTGAATTGAGGAGACGCCACCGGGGGATTGCTCCTCCGGCGGCGTCCCTCCACGTCGTCGACAGACAGGGGGGCTGAAATTAGTCGACGACGCGATACTGTCCGTAGGCGTCGCGGCAGGCGCGGACGTAGCGCACCTCTTCGCGGCCGCCGGGAAGACGGATGATGCTTTCGCTCAGGCGACAGTCCTGACCCCGGGCGCGATCGTCATAGCGGCGATCGTCGTACCGATCATCGTATCCGCGATCGTCATAGCGACGGTCATCTAAGCGGGGGTCCCGATAGCCCTGGTCATAGCCATACGGCTGTCGCGGCTGGGGCTGCTGATAGCCATAGCCATAGCTGCGGTTGTCGTAGCCGCGATCGTCATAGCCATAGCCCTGATTGGCATAGCCGCGTTGGTCATAGCCGGACTGACACTGCTGGGCGGAGCCTCCGCCCACGCCGGCGCCGATCACGGCCCCCAGCACACCACCGATGACACTGCCTTCGGTGCGCCTGCCCCGGGCACTGACCTGGGATCCGGCCACGGCCCCCAGAACGGCACCGAAGGTGGCCCCGGTGGCCTGACGCTGTTGGCGGTCTGATTCACAATAGGACTGCTGCGGCCGAGACTGGCCATAGCCCTGGCCGTATCCGCCATAGCTCTGGGCGGCGGTCGGGCTGGCGGCCATCAGGCCCGCGGCGGCGATTGCCGAGGCCGCAATACCGGCTTTGGTCAGGGTCTTGCGCATGGCGGGCTCCTTGTTTCGTCGGGGACGTCTTGCCCCTGTGATGTCCGTTCTAGGGGGGTGCGACTGAACGGGATTTGAGCGGGCTGTTCATCTTCGTTCAGGTTTCAGGGGGGAGCGGCGTTTGCGCCCTGCCGGGAAACCTGCTTGGAGGCGGCATGCGTGAACGGCTGACGATTTCCCATGTGGGCGCCCAGGGCGACGGTGTGGCCCCCGGTCCGGTGTTCGCCCCCCAGACTCTGGCGGGCGAGGTGATCGAGGCCGAGGTCCGCGACGGTCGGGCCGAGGGGCTGACGCTGGTCGCGCCCTCGCCCGAGCGGCAGGCAGCGCCCTGCCCCCATTTCGGCACCTGTGGCGGCTGCGCCCTGCAGCACTGGCAGACCGACCCCTATCTGGCGTGGAAGGGCGAGCAAGTGCGGCTGGCGCTCGGCCGGCAATCGCTGGAGACCGAGGTCCGGCCGACCGTCGGCATTCCGCCCGCGACCCGCAGGCGGATGGCCCTGCACGCCCGGCGCGCGGCCGACGGCACCGTCAGCCTCGGCTTCAAGGGACGGCGGTCCTGGGCGCTGGTGCCGATCACCACCTGCGTCGTCGCCGATCCGCGACTGGTCGAGGCCCTGCCCCGGCTGATTCCGGTCGCCTCCGCCTTTCTGGACCACCCCAGGTCCGCCCCGACCCTGCATGTAACCCTGACCGAGACCGGCCTCGACGTCGACGTAACCGGGGTCGAGCGGCGCTCGGGCGGCCTGTCCGCCGACCGCCGCCAGCAGGCCATCCGCGCGGCCGAAGCCGCCGATCTGGCGCGCCTCAGTCTGGCGGGCGAGGTGCTGGCCATGCGCCGCGCCCCGAGGGTTCGCTTTGGCCCGGCCGAGGTGACGCTGCCGCCCGGCGGCTTCCTGCAGGCCGTGCCCGAGGCCGAAGCCGCCATGGTCGAGCGGGTGCTGGACGGCGTGAAGGGGGCGAAGCGGATCGCCGATCTGTTCTGTGGCGCGGGCACCTTCACCTTTCCGCTGGCCTCGGTCGCGCCGGTGCTGGCCGCCGACGCGGCCGAAGGGGGCATTGCCGCGCTGAAGGCTGGCCGCGCGGGCCTGAAGGGCCTGTCGCCGATCGAGGCCATGGCCCGCGACCTCTTCCGTCGCCCGCTGACGCCGCACGACCTGAAGGGCATCGACACCGTGGTGTTCGACCCGCCGCGCGCCGGCGCCCAGGCCCAGATCGAGCAGATCGCCGCCTCGAAGGCGACCACCGTGGTCGGCGTGTCGTGCAACCCCGTGACCTTCGCCCGCGACGCCCGGGTGCTGGTCGAGGCCGGCTTTGTGCTGGAGGCGGTGACCCCCATCGACCAGTTCCTGTGGTCCGCCCACGTCGAACTGGTCGGCACCTTCCGGCGATAGGCCTCACGCCACGTCGAACAGATCCATCTGGGGACGGAACTCGGACGGGACCTTGAAGCGCGTGATGTCCAGCAGGGGGTGGGGCGTGTCGAGGCCATAGCGTTTGGCCGCGGCGCGATAGCGGGTGGCGATCAGCTGGGCGACGGGGCCGGTGCCCTTCATCCGCTGGGACCAGTCGGCGTCATAGTCCTTGCCGCCGCGCGTCTCCCGGATCAGCGACATGACCCGTTTGGCGCGGTCGGGGCGGGCGTCCTCCAGCCATTCGCGGAACAGGTCCTTGATCTCGAGCGGCAGACGCAGGGTGACATACATGGCGCGGGTGGCCCCGGCCCTCGCCGCCGCCTTCAGCACATCCTCAAGCTCGTGATCGTTGAGGCCCGGGATGACCGGGGCAAAGCCAACGCCCACCGGCACCCCGGCATCGGACAGGCGTTTGATCGCCTCGAGCCGTCGTTCAGGTGTGGACGCGCGCGGCTCCATGGTTCGGGCCAGAGACCGGTCCAGAGTCGTGATCGAGATGAACACCTGGGCCAGGTTCTCGCGCCCCATAGGGCCGAGGATGTCGAGGTCGCGGGTCACGCGGAACGACTTGGTGATCAGGCTGAAGGGCTGGTTGAAGCGCTGCATGACCTGCAACAGGCTGCGGGTCGTTTGCCGCTCATCCTCGACCGGTTGGTAGGGGTCGGTGTTGCCGCCGACATGGATGCGTTTGCAGACATATTTGGGGTGGGCCAGTTCCTGCTCCAGCAGGCGGGCGGCGTCCGGCTTGACGAAGATCCGGCTTTCGAAATCCAGCCCCGGCGACATCCCCATCCAAGCGTGCGACGGGCGAGCGTAGCAGTAGATGCAGCCGTGCTCGCAGCCCTTGTAGGGATTGATCGAGCGGTCAAAGCCGACGTCCGGGCTGGTGTTTTTCGAGATGATGGTTTTGGGCCGCTCGATCAGCTGTTCGGTGCGCAGCGGGGCGACCTCGGCATCGTCGGAGGTCCAGCCGTCGTCCATGGCCTCGGCCACATTGGCCTCATAGCGGCCCGTGGTATTGGAGCGCGCACCTCTCCCCCGTGTCGCCTTGCGGGCTGTCGTCTCGGCCATAGGCGGAAGCCTAGGCGAGAACGGAGAACAAAACAAGAACTGGCGACCCCGGCAGGACTCCAACCTGCGACCTCGGCTTTAGGAAAGCCTTGCTCTATGCAGCTGAGCTACGGGGCCGTCGGAGGGGGACGTAGCGGGTCGCGGGAAACAGGGGAAGCGTCCGGGTGACCTCCGGGCCGAAAAACCTGCGGATCGCCGGGCCGGGTCGTTCGTCGCTTGTGGTTAATCGGCGTTGAGATACAATATCTTGCGGTGAACAAACCCCGAATCGACGGGAATCAGTGATTCGGTCCTGATTCGTTTCGCGCTTGTTCCACCGGCTCCGCCCCGCGCGTTAATCGCCCCCCGCCGAAAGCGCGACCGCGATTATCCGGTTGAGTCCGGTCGCGACCCGCCCCACCTTGAGCCTGTCATGAATGATCGCCCCACAGGTCAGTCGGCAGCGCAGGTTGTGGCGGTGCTGGGGCCCACCAACACCGGCAAGACCCATCTGGCGGTCGAGCGGATGCTGGGCCATGCCTCGGGCATGATCGGCCTTCCGCTGAGGCTGCTGGCGCGGGAGGTCTATGAGCGGGTGGTGCGTCAGCGCGGCGCCGCCTCGGTCGCCCTGATCACCGGCGAGGAGAAGATCGTCCCGGAGCGGCCGCGCTATTTCGTCTGTACGGTCGAGGCCATGCCGATGGACCGGGCGGTCGACTTTGTCGCCGTGGACGAGATCCAGTTGGTCGCCGACCCCGAGCGGGGGCATCTGTTCACCCACCGGCTGTTGCATGCGCGGGGGCGGTTCGAGACCATGTTCCTGGGGGCCGGGACCATGGCGCCGCTGATCCGGCGGCTGGTGGCCGACGTCGAGATCCGGCATCGGGAGCGCCTGTCGCAGCTGACCTATGCGGGGCCGGCCAAGCTGACCCGCCTGCCGAAACGGTCGGCCGTCGTCGCCTTCTCGGCCGAGCAGGTCTATGCCATCGCCGAATTGCTGCGCCGTC
>CAXICH010000044.1:0-12490 GCA_964022245.1 uncultured Alphaproteobacteria bacterium | reverse complement strand
CGGGGATGCGAATGTCCATGACAGCGGCCGACTTGTCGTCAGGCTGGGTCGAAGCGATCCGGCAGCGTCGAAAAGCGTTGCTGCAGCGTCTGGGCATGGGCGCGGCCAGCGCGCTTGTCTTCAGTCCGATTCTGGGCTGGGATTTTTCGGCCCTGTGGGTGGCGGGCTATTTCCTCGTCCAGGTGCTGGACCTGTGGGTGTTCGGGCCGGTCAACGGCGGGCGCGCGAACTCTTTCGGCCCTATGCGGTTCGCGGCAGCGTCGGTGATGCTGGTGCTGAACGCGGCCTATTTCGGCAGCCTGTCTGTGCCGCTTTGGCTGGTCGGCGGGCCCATGGGCGGGGTGTGCGCCGCCATCCTCCTTTCGTCGGGCGCCATCTATGCGGTCGTCAATGCCCCGCGGTCCCGGACGGTGCTGGCGCTGAGCATCGCCCCGCAATTTCTCTATCTGGCCGCGACCCCGATTTTCATGGTGATCTTCGGAGCGTCCGCCGCATTCGCCACGGCGGTCGCCATCGCCATCGCCGTCTTCATGACCTACTGCCTGAGCACCTGGCAGCGGATGGACACGTCGCGCAAGGCCGAGGAGGCCGCCCGCCTCGACGCCGAACGCCGCCGGGTTGAGGCGGAGCGCGTCATGGAAAGCCGGCAGGCATTCCTGGCGGCGGTTGGACACGATCTTCGCACCCCGATCAGCGCCATCCTCGCCGGTGCCGGCGTTCTGCAGGATGGGGCGACCGACAGGACGGCCCGCAACCAGGCGCAGTTGATTACCGACGCCGGGCTGATGATGAAGTCCCTGCTGGACGACCTGCTGGATCACGCCAAGATCGAGGCAGGCGGCATGACGGTGGAGGTCAACGACTTCAACCTGCGGTCCCTGATCGCCCAGACCGCCCGCCTGTGGCAGGGGCCGGTGGCTTCCAAGGGGCTGAGGTTGCGGATCGAGGGGGCAGCCCAGGTGCCAGCGCACGTCCGGGGCGACGCCATGCGGCTGCGCCAGATCCTGAACAATCTGATCTCGAACGCGGTGAAGTTCACCGACAGCGGCAGCGTAACCCTGAAACTGTCGGTCTGGGACGAGGAGCCGTCCGGCCACGCCATGCTGATCGAAGTCCGCGATACCGGACCGGGAATGACCCCGGCGCAGATCAGACGGCTGTTCCAGCCCTTTGACCAGACCGCCGAGGGTGTGAGCGCGCGCCATGGCGGCACGGGACTGGGGCTGGCGATCAGCCGTCACCTGACCGAACTGATGGGCGGGCGCCTGACCGCCCGCAGTCGTCCGGGAGACGGGGCCAGCTTTACCGTTGCGGTCAGTTTCCCCCGTGCCTTGTCAGACAGTTCGAACCTGCCGGCACTGGACCGCGCCGGTCGCGAGGTGGTCGCCCGTGCCCTCGGCGGCCTGCCCGCGCCGGCACTGGTCGAGGCGCCGGTCCATTCCGCCGGTCCCGTCGCCCCGATTCCCACTGCTGCAGACAGTGTCGACATTCCTCGGGCGTCAGACGATGTCGACCCGGTCGATATCGTTGATGACGCTGCCGATGATGACAGCCCGATGCGGGTGCTGGTGGTTGATGACCACGACATCAATCGGCGCGCGATCCAGTTGATCCTGCAGCCACTGGGCTGCGACGTGACGACTGCGGCGGACGGTATGGCGGCGCTGCGGGCCTGCGAGGCCCAGAGCTTCGACCTGATCTTCATGGACGTGCGTATGCCCGAACTGGACGGTCGCGAGACCACGCGCCGCCTGCGCACCTCCAACAACGGCAATGCCCAGGTGCCTGTGATAGCCGTCACGGCCGACACCAGTCCGGACGACATCACGGCCTGTGCCGACGCCGGCATGACCTATTTCGTGCCCAAGCCGATTACGCCGGCCACCCTTCTGGGCGCGGTCAACCATGTCATGAATGGCGAAACGATCCAGGGCTCGGACCAGGGATCCGGCCCGGATCGCGTCGAGGCGGTCGCCTAGGGCCTAGAGCTGGCCCAGCAGGTGTTCGGCCGACGATACCTTGAACTCGCCGCCCTGTTCGATGTTGAGCTGTTCGACCACGCCATCCTTGACCAGCATGGAGTAGCGCTGCGAGCGCTCGCCCATGCCAAAGCCCGTGGCGTCCATGGTCAGGCCCAAAGCGCGGGTAAACTCCCCGTTGCCGTCGGCCAGCATGAGAATCCTGTCGCCGCCATCCTGCGACTGCGCCCAGGCGCCCATGACAAAGGCGTCGTTGACCGACACGCAGGCGACGGTGTCGACGCCCTTCGATTTCAGAGTCTCGAGGTTTTCAGCAAAGCCGGGCAGGTGGCGCGCTGAGCAGGTCGGGGTGAAGGCGCCGGGCACGGCGAACAGGGCCACGGTCTTGCCGTTGAAGATCTCGGAGACATTGACCGGCTTCGGCCCCTCGGAGGTGGCCTTCATCAGGGTGGCTTCGGGCAGGCGGTCACCGGTGTTGATCGTCATGAGAAAGTCTCCGCTGAAATGCCGGGCCGGTCGGCCCGTTCCCGACCAGATAGACACGCGACCCGCCCGGGCCAAGGGTCCGCCCGGCAAGATGCGCGAAACTGTGCCCTTGCGCCCGAACGGGGCAGGCCCGATGATCGCGGGATGGACGGCTTCTCCTCCCTCGCCGGTCGCCTGCTTATCGCCATGCCCGGTATCGATGATGACCGCTTTCGACAGGCGGTGATTCTGGTCTGTGCGCACGGGCCGGATCACGCCATGGGGGTGCGGATCGATCAGCCGCTGATCGGCATCGATCTGTCGACTGTGCTGGAAAAGCTGGATCTGCCGCCCGCGAGCGACGGCTATGAAGCCCCGGTGCTGGCCGGCGGGCCGGTCGAGCGGGAACGGGGCTTTGTCTTGCATACCGATGACTGGATTTCGGACGGCACCAGTCTGGCGTTCGGCGACGGGCTGGCCCTGACCGGCACACGCGACGTGCTGATCGCCATGTCCGACCCGGTCACGGGTCCACGCCATTCACGCCTGATGCTGGGCTATGCCGGCTGGGACGAGGGCCAGCTGGAAGCCGAGCTGACCGAGAATATCTGGCTGACCGCCGAGGCCGATACCGAGATGGTCTTCGACGATGACCACGAGACCAAATGGACGCGCGCCCTGGCCGGGATCGGGGTCGATGCGGCCCGACTGTCCGGCACCGGCGGCCGCGCCTGACCCTTTTTCTCTTTCCGGAGTGACCCCCCGATGCATCTGGCCCGCTTTCCCCGTGTGCGGCTGGCACACCTGCCGACCCCGCTTGAACCCCTGCCGCGCCTGTCGGAGGAACTGGGCATTGAGCTGTGGATCAAGCGGGACGACTGCACGGGACTGGCCGGCGGCGGCAACAAGACCCGCAAGCTGGAGTTTCTGCTGGGCGAGGCCCTTGAGCAGGAGGCCGACACCCTGGTGACCCAGGGTGCGGTGCAGTCGAACCATGTCCGCCAGACAGCTGCGGCGGCAGCGGCCCATGGTCTGGACTGCGACATCATTCTGGAAGCCCGCACGGGGTCGAAGGCGCACGACTATCTCGAGAACGGAAATGTGCTGCTGGACCGGCTGTTCGGGGCGAGGCTGAGAACCGTGCCGTCCGGCGCGGACATGCCGGGCGAGCTGGAGACCACGGCGGCGGAGGTTCGTGCGCGGGGTGGCCGGCCCTATGTCATCCCCGGCGGTGGGTCCAACCCGGTCGGCGCTCTCGGCTATGTCGACTGTGCCCGCGAGATCGTGGTGCAGGCGGACGAACTGGACCTCCGCATAGACCGGATCGTGACCGCGACCGGGAGTGCGGGCACTCACGCCGGTCTGGTCGCCGGGCTGGCCGTGATGGGGGCCGATATCCCGGTTCTCGGCATCGGGGTGCGCGCGCCGAAGGACCGCCAGGAAGCCAACGTCTTCAAACTGGCCGAAGAGACCGCCGCCCTTCTCGGCCACCCGGGCCGCGTGTCGCGGGATCAGGTGGTGGCCGACTGTGACTACGTCGGCGAGGGCTATGGTCTGGTGGATCAGGGGGTAGTCGACGCCCTGAAGCTGGCGGCCCGCACCGACGGCATCGTCCTTGACCCGGTCTATTCCGCCAAGGCGATGAAGGGTCTGATCGCCCTCGCAAGGGCCGGCCGGTTCAAGGGGGAGACGGTGGTCTTCCTGCACACCGGCGGCGCCCAGGGCCTGTTCGGATACGAGAGCGTGGTTGGCGCGGGGCTGTAGTCAGAGGTCATCGTTTGGCAGGCCATCGGTAACAAGCCTGCCGCCGGTGTAGCGGATATCGGTCGTGACCTCGCGGCGGGCGAAGTCCGGCATCGGGTAGCGGGCCATGGCATCGGGATCGCCGAATTCGGCCTCGGCCATGATCAGGCCGCTGAGGGCGCCCTCGAAAACGTCGACCGAGACATCGGCTCCGTCGACCTTTCCGAGATAGTGGCGGGTCTTTCTGAGTACCTTTCCGGGCAGGGAGGAGAGCAGGCGAAACTCCTCCGGCGACAGATATATCGAGGTCAGCAGACGCACCGAGGGACTGACGTCGGCCTTTCGGCCCAGTCGGAGCATCGGCGGGCCGCCGTCGGCGGGCACCGCTTTTCGCAGGCGAAGCTGGGTGTTCTCCACGTAGAGGTCCGTGAAGGCTTCGCTCCGGACGATCCTGTCGGTCGGGAGCGCGCTGCACAGCCAGCGCCGTTCGCGCTCGATCCACGCATATTTGGACTTTGGCCAGCCGAGCGCGGTGGCCATCGCGGGATCGATCTCAGGCACGTCCTCAGCCATGGTTCATCCCCGCAGGATCTTTTCCATCGCCTTGCCCCGGGCCAGTTCATCGATGAGTTTGTCGAGGTAACGGATCTCTCGCATCAGGGGCTCGGCGACCTCTTCCACGCGGATGCCGCAGATGACGCCCGTGATGGCCTGGCGGGCCGGGTTCAAGGCGGGGGCATCCGCGAAGAAGGTCTCGAAGTCCGTCTTCTCCGCGATCTGCGCTTCAAGCCCGGCCTGATCATAGCCGGTCAGCCAGCAGATGATCTGATCGACCTCGGCCCTGGTGCGCCCCTTCTTCCCTGCCTTGGTGACATAGTGCGGGTACACGCTGGCGAAACTCATCCGGTAAACCCGATGGGTCATGGTCAGCCCGCCCCCGCCGCGACCTGCATCATGACGAGGCCGGTAAACCAGGCGGCGGCCGTGCCGATGATGTAGCCGACCACCGCCAGAAGCACGCCGACCGGGGCCAGTGACGGATGGAAGGCGGCGGCCGCGACCGGGGCCGAGGCCGCGCCGCCGATATTGGCCATGGAGCCGACGCCGAGGAAGAAGCTGGGCGAACGGATCAGGAAGGCCATGGCGAACATCAGGGCCACATGGATGAGCATCCAGACCCCGCCGATGAGGAAATAGACCGGGCTGTCGAGGATGGCGCCGATGTTCATGTTCAGACCGACGGTCGCCACCAGCACATAGACGAAGACGGAGCCGACCTTGGCCGCGCCCGGCCCCTGCAGCTTGCGGGCGGGAGTGAACGACAGCAGCACGCCGATCACGGTGGCGGTCAGCACCAGCCAGAAGAAGCTGGAATCCAGCGACAGCCGCTGGGCGATCGGCCAGGTCTCGCCGAACCAGCCGGCCAGCGGATCAGCGATGGCGTGCGACAGACCGACCGCGCCAAACCCGACCGCCAGGATGAAGATCAGGTCCTTGAGCAGGGGAATGCGGGCGTGTTCGGCCTCATAGGCCTCGGCCTTGTGGCGCACCCGGTCAACGGCCGAGGTGTCGGCGCGGAACAGCTTGTCGAACATGCGTTGGTTGGCCGCCATGAACAGCACGACCGCCATCCAGATGTTGGCCACGATCACATCGACGGCGATCCAGATGGAGAAGGTGTCGGGTCCGGCGCCGTAGATTTCATAGAGGGCGGTCTGGTTGGCGGAGCCGCCAATCCAGCTGCCGGCCACCGTCGCCATGCCGCGCCAGATGGCCTCGGGTCCGGCCCCCATCAGCTCGGGCGCGACCCAGCTGGTCAGCAGCAGGGCGACCGGGCCGCCGATCATCACACCCACTGTGCCGGTCAGGAACATGATCAGCGCCTTTGGCCCCAGACCGAACACCGCCGGCAGGTCGGCCGACACCGTCAGCAACACCAGCGCCGCCGGCAGCAGATAGCGCGAGGCGATGTAATAGAGCCGCGACTCCTCGGGATCGACCACGCCGAAGGTGGTCAGCAGCGACGGCAGGAAATAGCAGAGCAGCAGCGCGGGGATGACGGTGAAGAACCGCTGCACCCAGACGTTCTGACGGCTGGAAGCCCAGAAGACCGCGCCGAGGATGACGGCCAGCAGGCCCAGCACCACGGCGTCATTGGTGATCAGCGCAGTGCTGGCAGGTTCTTCGATCGGCATGGTCATCTCCCTTGTCCCCGGGGCATAAGGGCGGGGTCGAAGCGATTTGGCAAGCGGCGAGCGGGAGCGGCGGATGAAGGTGCTGGGGGTTCTGGGCGGCATGGGTCCTGCAGCGACGGTCGCGTTTCTGGCGCGGCTTCAGGCCCTGACGCCAGCGACCTGTGACGAGGATCACGTCCGGGTGCTGATGGACATGAATCCGCAGGTCCCCAACCGCCACCGCGACGAACCGGGCGCCAGGCGGGTACTGGGCGAGATGGCGGCGCGGCTCCGCGACATGGGCGCCGATGTGCTGGCCATGCCCTGCAACACTGCCCACGCCCACGCCGATGCCATCCGGGCCTGTGGCCTGCCCTTCATCGACATGGTGGCCGAGACCGCGGCCGAGGCGGCGCGCGGTGGTGCCGGACGGATCGGCGTGTTGGCGACACCGGGCGGCGACGCCCTCTATGCGGCGGCGCTGGAGTCGCTCGGTGTCGAGCCGGTGCGACTGGACACCACCGGGCGGCGCACGTTCCTGGAGGCGGTGTTTCAGGTCAAGGCGGGCGACGTCGGCTCGGGTCCGCAGGGCCTGATGGGGGGTCTCGCCGCCGGTCTGGTCGAGGCGGGCGCGGAGGTCGTGATCGGCGGCTGCACCGAAGTGCCCCTGCTGATCGGGGCCGGTGACGTGGCCGTGCCGCTGGTGGACTCCGCCGAGGTGCTGGCGGCCGCCTGTGTCCGGATATGCCGGGAAGAGATTGCAACCGCGAGCGACGCGCGGCAGGGGTAGGCGGATGAACCCGACCGCCCTGATCATCGATTGCGACCCCGGCGTGGACGATGCCGTGGCGCTGCTGACCGCCTTTGGAACGCCCGCGCTGGAGCTACTGGCCATCACCACGGTCGGCGGCAATGTGCCGGTCGAAAAGACCGCGCGGAACGCCCGCATCCTGCGCCAGGTCGCCGGGCGCGAGAACGTGCCGGTCTTCATGGGAGCGGATCGTCCCCTGCGGCGCGAGCCCATGGGCGCAGGCGAGTTTCACGGGGCCGAGGGGCTGGGCGATATGGCTCCGTTCGAGCCCGATGCCGGCTGTGCGCCGGGCGGGGCGGTCGAGGCCATCGTCGAGATCGTCATGGCGCGGCCGGCAAATTCGGTGTCGCTGGCGGTGCTGGGCCCGCTGACCAATCTGGCGCTGGCTCTTCGGGCCGAGCCACGGCTGGCGGAACGGCTGGGGCCGGTCGCAGTCATGGGCGGGGCGCGCGCCGAGGGCGGCAACATCACCGCCTCGGCCGAGTTCAACATCTGGGCCGATCCGGAAGCGGCATCCGAGGTGCTGGCCAGCCCCTGTGACGTGATCCTGTTCGGGCTGGATGTGACCCATCAGGTACGGGCGACCGAGGCGCGCATTGCCGGGCTGGAGGCGCGCGGCACGGAACCGGCCCGGGCTGCGGCCTCCATGATGCGGTTCTCGCAACGGATCGAGCGCGAGATCGTCGGCTGGGAGGCCCCGCCCATCCACGACCTGTGCCCCGTGGCCTGGATAATCCGGCCGGAACTGTTCGACCTGCGGCCCTGCCACATTGCCGTCGAGACGATGAGCGACCTGACCCGGGGCCATACGGCGGTCGAGTTTCGCGACGGTGTGGCCGGACCGTTGCGCCACCGCTGGGCAACCGGAGCGGAGGCTGACGGGATCTTCGCCCTGCTGACGGAGGCGGTACAATGAGGATCACGGTGATCGGGTCGATCAATGTCGACATGGTGGCGACGGCGCCGTCCCTGCCGCGTGCGGGCGAGACCGTGACCGGCGCCGTGCTGGCACGGCATCCTGGTGGCAAGGGCGCCAATCAGGCGCTGGCCGCGCGTCGGCTGGGGGCCGAGGTCGCCCTGATCGGGGCGGTCGGCGAAGGGCCGCTGTCGGACGAGGCTTTGGTGCTGCTGGAAGAGGCGGGCGTGGACCTGAAGGGCGTCGGCAGCGCCGAGGGCACGCCCACGGGGGTGGCCCTGATCGCGGTCGATCCCTCGGGCGAGAACCAGATCGTGGTGGCCTCTGGCGCCAATGGTCAGGTGCGCCCCGAACATCTGCCGGCCCGGATCGAGGATCCGCTGATCGTGCAACTGGAACTGCCGGTCGAGACCATCGAGGCGGCGGTCGGCCGAGCCACGGGGTTCGTCTGCGCCAACCTGGCCCCGGCGCAACCGGTGTCGGAGGCCCTGCTGCGGCGCTGTGATCTGATCGTGGTCAACGAGACCGAGGCGGCCTTCTATGGCGATGCCCTGCATTCCGGCGGAGGGCAGGTGGTGATCACGCGGGGCGCCGCCGGGGCCAGCCTCTACAAGCGCGGGGCTGTGGTGGCCGAGGTCGGGGCGCCGTTGGTCGAGGCGGTGGATGCCACGGGCGCAGGCGATGCCTTTGTGGGGGCGATCACCGTGGCGTTTCTGGAAGGCCAGCCGGTGGCCTCGGCGCTGCAGTTCGCCTGTGCGACGGGGGCTCTGGCCGCGACCGTCGCCGGCGCCCAGCCCTCGTTGCCCGTGCGGGAGCAGGTCGAGACCCTGCTGGACCGACATATGCCCCGGTGAACGGTCGGGCGACTGGGGGGTTGAGTCTGCTGAACTCAACCAAGGAGGATTGCGATGTCCGATGCCGCCCAGAAAGCCGAAGCCGAAAAAGCCCTGAAGCTGAAGTCCGAAGCCGAGCCGCCGCACCACCCGGAGGCCGGCCAGACCGCTGACGAGGGCATGCAGCCCACCAACGAGCGACAAGGGGCCCCCTCTGGCGCCCTGGACGCTGAGGGCCATCGCCCCGTGCTGGAGCGCTCGCGCAAGGTTCGTTGAGCCTGCTGTCCGCGCTCCAGCCCATCCATCTTTCAGGAAGCTTAATGCAAATCCAGATCAACACCGCGAATAACATCGACGGCAGCGCCGCCCTGATCAGCCATGCCGAGGATCAGGTGCGTCAGCGCCTGTCGCGCTACCAATCACGCCTGACCCGGGTCGAGATGCACCTCGGTGACGAGAACGGTGCGCGCGATACCGCCGGGGACAAGCGGTGCGTCCTTGAGGCTCGCCCGACCGGACTGGCGCCCGTCACCGTCACCGATCACGGCAATACGCTGGAAGCGGCCATGGGCGGTGCCCTCAAGAAAATGGGCTCTCACCTCGACAGCGTGTTCGGAAAGCTGGACGCCCGCTGAGACGGCCCCCTTCCCGCGCTCGACCTTGGAACAGCGTCCAGGGCGTTCTAGAGACGAGGCATGACACAGGATGATTTGAGCCCGGGCCTTTCCAGCGCGCGTGCGTCACTGGTCGGCGGACGCCCGCAAGAGGCCCTTGCCACTGTGCGTGTCCTTCTGGATCGGGGCACGGAGAGCCCCGCCCTTCACGGATTGCACGCCCAGGCCCTGCTGAAAACGGGCGACGAGAGCGGTGCGGAGGCGGCGGCCGACCGTGCCCTGTCGCTGGATGTGCGCGAGGCCCGGGCCCTCTGCGTCAAGGGCGACATCCTCAGCGCGCGCGGCGAGTTGCGCGATGCCAATGCCTATTACGGCGGCTTGATGCGGGTGCTCGAGGGCGCGCCGTCTCTCGACGCGGACCTGAAGGAGGGTCTGGCGCGGGCGCGGGCGCTTCGCCAGCGTGTCACCGGGGATATGCTGCAGACCTTGCAGGGCGAGTTGCAGGGGGCGGGTTTCAACGAGGAACGGTCGCATCCGCGGTTTCGCCATGCCCTCGACCTCGCGCTCGGCCGCAAGGCCCTGCACATGCCCCAGCCGAAGGCCTTCTATTATCCCGAGCTGCCGGCCTCACAGTTTTATCCCCGCGCGGACTTCCCGTGGCTGGACGGGGTCGAGGCGGCGACCGATGCCATGCTGGCCGAGCTGAATGGTGTGCTCGGCAAGGAAAACGAGTCCTTCTCGCCCTATGTCCAGACGATGCCGAACATGCCGAAGCGGCCCGGTGACCTGCTGATCGACAGCATGGACTGGAGCGCCTGCTTCCTCTGGCGGGACGGGCAGGAAACCGCCTATGCCGCGCGCTGTCCGCAGACGATGGCGGCGCTGGCAGATGCCCCGCTGTGCCGGATCAAGGGCCGGTCGCCGCAGATCATGTTCTCGCAACTGAAGGCCGGCGCCCATATCCCGCCGCACCATGGCTATGTGAACACGCGACTGGTTTGCCACGTGCCGCTGATCGTGCCCGGGGGCTGCCGCTTCCGGGTCGGCAATGAGACCCGCCACTGGAAGCGGGGCGAGGCCTGGGTCTTTGACGACACCATTGAGCATGAGGCGATGAACGACAGCGCCTCGGACCGGGTCATCCTGATCTTCGACATCTGGCACCCGGCCCTGTCGGAAGAGGAGCGCCATCTGGTCGGCACCCTGCTTGAGGCCATGGACGCCTATTCGCCGAACCCGGCGACCTGGGAGTAGCGGTCAGAGCGTCACGACCAGCCGGGCGACGGAGCCTTCGGCCAGGCGGTCGAAGCCTTCGTTGATCTGGTCCAGCGCGAGGGTACCGCTCATCAGCCGGTCGACCGGCAGGCGGCCTTCGCGGAACAGGGCCACATAGCGGGGCAGGTCCCGTGAGGGCACGCAGGTGCCGATATAGCTGCCCTTCAGGGTGCGTTCCTCGCCCACCAGTCCGACGATGTTCACCGGCAGGACCGCGTCAGGCGGCGGCAGCCCGGCGGTGACCGTGGTACCGCCGCGCCGGGTCATTTTCCACGCGGCCTCGAGCGCGCGGGCCGATCCGGCCATCTCGACCACAACCTCGGCCCCGCCACCGGTCAGGGCGCGGACCTGTTCGATCGCATCGGCATCGGCGGCATTGACGGTGTGCACCGGGCCGAGGGTCCGGGCCAGCGCCAGCTTGTCCTCGCTGAGGTCGACCGCGACGACAGGCGAGGCGCCGCAGGCCAGGGCCCCCAGCACCGAGGCCAGTCCCACGCCGCCAAGTCCGACCACGGCCACCGACTGGCCGGGGCGGACCCCCGCCGTATTGACCACGGCCCCGACGCCGGTCAGCACCGCGCAGCCGAACAGGGCGGCCTGATCGAACGGCAGGGCCGGGTCGATGCGGATCAGCGAGCGGCGCGAGACCACGGCCCGCTCGGCGAAGGCGGAACAGCCAAGATGGTGGTGCAGGACCCCATCCCCGGCATGCAGTCTCTGTGCGCCGGTCAGCAGTTCTCCCCGGCCGTTGGCGGCAGCGCCCGGCTCGCACAGGGCGGGGCGGCCCTCGGCACAGGGGGCGCAGTGGCCGCAAGAGGGCATGAAGACCATGACCACATGGTCGCCGACCGACAGGTCATCGACGCCTTCGCCCAGAGCCTCGACCTCTCCTGCCGCCTCATGACCCAGCGCCATCGGCAGGGGGCGGGGCCGGTCGCCGTTGATGACGCTGAGGTCCGAGTGACAGAGGCCCGCGGCACGGATCCGGACCTGCACCTCGCCGGGACCCGGCGGGTCCAGAGTCACCGCCTCGATGGAGAGCGGGCGGCTGTCGGCATAGGGCCGGGAGGCCCCCATGGTGCGGAGAATGGCGGCGCGCGTTTTCATACCCGCATGCGAGACGCCTTGACGTGGCGTCCGTCAAGCCCGAGCGTTCTCCCAACAAGAACGGGAGGCTATGGGTGACAGGCACGATCGAGCGGACGCGACGCGAGGACTACAAGCGGTTCCAGGCCATCTCCACGCGCTGGATGGACAATGACGTGTACGGACACGTCAACAATGTCGTCTATTATTCGTGGTTCGACACGGCGGTGAACCGGCTGCTGGTGGTCAACGGCCTGCTGGACATTCACGAGGGCGGGGTCATCGGGCTGGTGGCCGAGACGGGCTGCCGTTATTTTTCGCCGACGGCCTTCCCGGATGAGATCCAGGCGGGCGTCCGCGTCGCCCATGTCGGGACCAGTTCGGTGCGCTACGAGATCGGCCTGTTTCGCAACAAGGAAGACGAGGCGGCCGCCGTCGGCCACTTTGTCCACGTCTATGTCGATCGGGAGACCAAGCGCCCGGTGCCGGTCGATGAGAAGATGCGCGGCTTCCTCGAAAGCCTTCGCGCCTAGTCCATCACGCTCTGACGGGTGACAAGCCGGTCGTGCCGGGCTATGCGGCGCGCCTCACATT
>CAXICH010000043.1:0-12510 GCA_964022245.1 uncultured Alphaproteobacteria bacterium | reverse complement strand
CGCAAGTCGGTGCACGAGCCGATGCAGACCGGCCTGAAGGCCATCGACACCCTGATCCCCGTCGGCCGTGGCCAGCGCGAGCTGATCATCGGGGACCGTCAGGTCGGCAAGACCGCCGTGGCCGTCGACACCATCCTCAACCAGAAGAACGTCAACGCCAACGCGACCTCGGAAGGCGAGAAGCTTTACTGCATCTACGTCGCCATCGGCCAGAAGCGCTCGACGGTTGCCCAGATCGTCAAGACGCTCGAGGAGCGCGGCGCCCTGGACTACACCATCGTCGTCGCCGCGACGGCCTCCGAGCCTGCCCCGCTGCAGTTCCTGGCCCCGTTCTCGGGCACGGCCATGGGCGAATATTTCCGCGACAACGGCATGCACGCCCTGATCGTCTATGACGATCTGTCGAAGCAGGCCGTCGCCTATCGCCAGATGTCGCTGCTGCTGCGCCGTCCGCCGGGCCGCGAAGCCTATCCGGGCGACGTCTTCTATCTGCACAGCCGCCTGCTGGAGCGTTCGGCCAAGCTGAACGGCGACTACGGCTCGGGCTCGATGACCGCCCTGCCGATCATTGAAACCCAGGCCAACGACGTGTCGGCCTACATCCCGACCAATGTGATCTCGATCACCGACGGCCAGATCTTCCTGGAATCGGACCTGTTCTACCAAGGCATCCGCCCGGCCGTTAACGTCGGTATCTCGGTGTCGCGCGTGGGCTCCTCGGCCCAGATCAAGGCGATGAAGCAGGTGGCCGGTTCCATCAAGGGCGAGCTGGCCCAGTACCGGGAAATGGCCGCCTTCGCCAAGTTCGGTTCGGACCTCGACGCCTCGACCCAGAAGCTGCTGGCCCGCGGTGCGCGCCTGACCGAGCTTCTGAAGCAACCGCAGTATTCGCCACTGGCGGTCGAGGAGCAGGTCGTCTCCATCTACGCCGGGACGCGCGGCTATCTGGACGGCATCGCCGTGTCGGACGTCGGTCGTTTCGAGCGCGAGCTGCTGGCGCGCATGCACTCCAAGCATGCCGGCATCCTCGACGGCATCCGCACCAAGAAGGCCCTGTCGCCGGAACTGGAAGCCGAACTGAAGGACGCCATCGAATCCTTCGCCAAGACCTTCGCCTGATCGCCGCCACAGCTAGGAGCTAGAGGAACGCTGAATGGCCAGCCTCAAGGAAATGCGCAATCGGATCGGAAGCGTGAAATCCACGCAAAAGATCACGAAAGCCCTGAACATGGTCGCGGCGGCCAAGCTGAAGCGTGCCCAGGACCAGGCCGAAAGCGCCCGTCCCTACGCCCAGAAGATGGCCTCGGTGATCGCCAATCTGGCGGCCGGCGTATCGGGTGACGACGCGCCCAAACTGCTGGCCGGCACCGGGTCGGAGCAAAAGCACCTGATCATCGTCGCCACGGGTGACAAGGGTCTGGCGGGGGGCTTCAACTCGAACGTCATCCGCGCCGCGCGCGAGCGGATCAACACCCTGATCAAGGCCGGCAAGGAGGTGCGCATCATCGCCGTCGGCAAGAAGTCGCGTGACGGTCTGGCCCGCCTGTATGGCGAGAAGCTGGTGCACACCTTCGAAATGAGCGGTCACAAGGTGATCGGCCTGCCCGCCGCCGAGCCGATCGCTGACCTGGTCGCCGAAGAGTTCGAGGCCGGTCGCGCCGACGTGGTGACCCTGTTCTACAGCCGCTTCCAGTCGGTCATCTCGCAGGTGCCGACACCGAAGAAGCTGATCCCGGCCGAGGTCGCCGAGGACGCGCCGCCCGTCAATCTGAACGGCGCCGTCTATGAGTATGAGCCCTCGGAAGAGGAAATCCTCGAGACCCTGCTGCCGCGCAACATCACCACCCAGATCCTGGCCGCCCTGTACGAGAACCAGGCCAGCTTCTTCGGGGCCCAGATGGGCGCCATGGACAACGCCACCCGCAACGCCGGTGACCTGATCAACAGCCTGACCCTGCAGTACAACCGCAAACGCCAGGCCCAGATCACCACCGAACTGATCGAGATCATCGCGGGCGCGGAAGCCCTCTGATCTGCCCCTGAACGCCCTTTCCGACACGGACCGACCCATGACCGACACCACCGCCCCCAAGAAGCCCGCCGCCAAGAAGGCCCCCGCTGCCAGGAAGCCGGCCGCCCCGCGCGCCGCTGCCGCCAAGGCTGCTCCGAAGACTGTTGCCGGAACCGGCACGGGCAAGATCGCCCAGGTCATCGGCGCCGTGGTCGACGTCGAGTTCGAAGGCCAGCTGCCGGCCATCCTGAACGCGCTGGAAACCCAGAACGTCGACCAGAAGACGGGCGAGCCCTTCACCCTGGTCCTCGAGGTTGCCCAGCACCTCGGTGAGAACATGGTCCGCACCATCTCGATGGACACCACCGAGGGCCTGACCCGCGGCCAGGCAGTCAGCGACACCGGCGGCTCGATCCAGGCGCCCGTCGGTCCGGGCACGCTCGGCCGCATCATGAACGTGGTCGGCGCGCCGATCGACGAACAGGGCCCGATCAAGACCACCATGTATCGCCCGATCCACCGCGAGGCCCCCAGCTTCGAGGATCAGTCGACCAGCTCGGAAATCCTGGTCACGGGCATCAAGGTCATCGACCTGATGTGCCCCTATACCAAGGGCGGCAAGATCGGCCTGTTCGGCGGCGCCGGCGTGGGCAAGACCGTGACCATGCAGGAACTGATCAACAACATCGCCAAGGCGTACGGCGGTTATTCGGTTCTGGCCGGCGTGGGTGAGCGCACCCGCGAAGGCAACGACCTGTATCACGAGATGATCGAGTCGAACGTGAACGTCGACCCCGCCAAGAACGGTGGCTCGACCGAAGGCTCCAAATGCGCCCTCGTCTATGGCCAGATGAACGAGCCTCCCGGTGCCCGCGCCCGCGTCGCCCTGACCGGACTGGCCCAGGCCGAGTACTTCCGCGACGAGGAAGGCAAGGACGTGCTGCTGTTCGTCGACAACATCTTCCGCTTCACGCAAGCCGGTTCCGAAGTGTCCGCCCTGCTGGGCCGCATCCCCTCGGCCGTGGGCTATCAGCCGACGCTGGCCACCGAGATGGGCAATCTGCAGGAGCGCATCACCTCGACCAAGAAGGGCTCGATCACCTCGGTTCAGGCCATCTATGTGCCCGCCGACGACCTGACCGACCCGGCGCCCGCCGCCTCCTTCGCCCACCTGGACGCGACGACCGTGCTGAGCCGCGACATCGCCGCCCAGGCCATCTTCCCGGCCGTGGACCCGCTGGACTCGACCTCGCGGATCATGGACCCGCTGGTGATCGGCGACGAACACTACCAGGTCGCCCGCTCGGTTCAGGAAGTCCTGCAGCAGTACAAGGGCCTGAAGGACATCATCGCCATCCTGGGCATGGACGAGCTGTCGGAAGAGGACAAGCTGGTCGTCTCGCGCGCCCGCAAGATCCAGCGCTTCCTGTCGCAGCCCTTCTTCGTGGCCGAGCAGTTCACCAACGCCCCCGGCAAGTTCGTCTCGCTGGAAGACACCATCCGCAGCTTCAAGGGCATCGTCGCCGGTGAATACGATCACCTGCCCGAAGCCGCCTTCTACATGGTCGGCACCATCGAGGAAGCCGTTGAGAAGGCCCAGAAGCTGGCCGCGGACGCGGCGTAATCATGGCGGGCAAACTCTCCTTCTCCCTCGTCTCGCCGGAACGCGAGGTCTTTGCCGGCCTCGTGGACCAGGTGGACGCGCCCGGCGTCGAGGGTGACTTCGGCGTACTGGCCGATCACGGGCCCTTTATGACGGCCCTGCGCGAAGGCGTGGTCACCGTCATGGACGGCGGCAGCCGTCGCCAGTTCCAGGTCGAGGGCGGGCTCGCCGACGTGACCCCCGCCGGCCTGACCATCCTGGCCGAACGCGCCGCGGAAGTGGCTGCGGTCTGACCGGCCGGACATTGTGATTGCAGAACGGCGGCTTCTTCGGGAGCCGCCGTTTTTGCATCAGGCTCGTCCGAACCGCGCAAACGCCGTACAGACCTGATCATAGACCGCGCGTTTGAAGGGGACGATCAGGCCGGGCGCTTCGGACAGGTCGGCCCAGCGCCAGGCGTCGAACTCCTGCTCGCCGTGGGCCGTCAGATCGACCTCGTCATCCGTACCGGTCAGGCGGAAGGCGAACCACACCTGTTTCTGGCCCAGATTGCCGCGCTTTTTCAGGGCACCGTTCAGCACCTCGGGCGGGAAGTCATAGACGATCCAGCCCTCGGTCCGGCCCAGCAGTTCGACCGAGCGGATCCCCGTCTCCTCGAACAGTTCGCGCCGCGCGGCGGCCTCAAGGTCCTCGCCCGTGTCGACACCGCCCTGGGGGAACTGCCAGTTCCACGGATCGGGCGTGCTGATCCGGCGGCCCAGCCAGACGCGGCCTTCGGCATTGAAGACGACAACGCCGACATTGGGGCGGTACAGGGAAAGATCGCGCTCGCTCACGGAGGGCTAGCGCCCCGGGCGGCGGGTCATGGCGCTGGCGGGCGCCAATTGCAGGCCGCGCCCGTCCAGTCCGGCGGCCCAGCGGGCCACGGCCTCGACCGTCACCGGATAGCTGAAACCCGTGCCCAGCGCGTCGCCGCGCTGTCTGGCCATGGCCTCGATCGCATTGAGCTGGCCCATGATGGCGACGGGGGTCCGGGTCTCGTCGATCACCCGGTCGGCACTGGCGCGTGACCAGGCGCCCGGGCGACGGCGGGCCTGCCCGTCGTCGATGAAGGCCAGCCCATGGGTGCGCAGCGTGCCCAGCATGGCGCCGAAGGCCTCATCCGAGGTCATGAAGCGGTCACCCAGATAGTTCGTCACGCCGAAATAGCCGGTCGCCCGACCCAGCAGCCAAGGCAGCTTGCCACCCACATCCTCGGCCCCGCCGTCCGCCAGCAGGGTATAGGCCCCCGGATCATTGTCGGGATAGCCGGTCGGCTCCATCGGGATTTCGATCATCACCTCATGGCCGTGCGCGCGGGCCAGGTCGATCCAGGCCTGCAGATCGTCGGCATAGGGCACGAAGCTGAGGGTGATCTCCGGCGGCAGGCGTTCGATGGCCGCCCGGGTGGTGGTAGCATTCAGGCCGAGACCGCCGACAATCAGGGCCACGCGCGGCTTGCCGTTCGGACGGAACGGGCGGGCATAGGCCTCGGCGGGCGTGCGACCGTCGGTGGCGATGATCGGCAGGGGACCGGCGGGGCCGGGGCCGCTCAACCCCTCAATCGGCGCGCGCGGGAGGGGCGTGGTGGCTGCGATCCGCGGAGCGGTGATCCCCTCGCCCGAACCCGAAACACTGGCCCCGTCGGGCAGGGTGATGACGGCCTCGGTGCCCACCGCCTCCGGATCGGCGCCCAGGGTCAGCCAGGCATCCTCGACTCCCATGGAGAAGGCTTCCATGCCAGTGGGCACGCGCTCGGCCACGACCTCGCGCTTCAGATCGACCCGGGCCGAGGGCAGGCCCGCACGCGGATCCCCCAGCACGGCGATGAACAGTCCGGCGCTGAGCAGTACCAGCAGACCGGCCGAAGCCACGGCGACCGGCGGCTTGCGGAAGAAGGCCGCGACCTGCGTGCGGATCGCGCGCAGGTCCGTGCGACGCGGCGGAGACCCGGCCCTGGCGGCGAGACGCGACTGGCGTTTGGCGAAACTGGACTCGGACATGCGGACCCGGACGGCATCACGGCCCGGCCGCCCATGCGGTTCAGGCCATTTGGCCCCACCATGCCGGGCGCCGGTTAAGAAACCCTAACGCCCGATTCACCATGATCCGTCGACGGGCTGTGCCCTAGTCCCGATCGGTCGTGGCTGCCATTTCGGTCGGCTCGGTGCCCGGCGGCGTGACGACGATCCCTTCCGGGGCGGCCGCCAGCTGATCGAGGCGGCCACCGGCGCGCAGTACGTCAAAGGCGCGCTCGAGCTGGTAGTCGGTGTCGTCGGGATAGTCCTCGCCCGGTGCCTCGAACGGCACATGCGGCCCCTTGCGCTCGGCGCCGATCGAGGCGTCCAGCGCCGTGGAATAGGCGGCTTCGGAATAGATGAAGTTCGACCGGGCGACGATGCCGGCCTCGGCGAAGGAGCGCGAGACCTCAAGATCCGGCTCGATGCCGATCTTCTGGATCGAGGCGCCGGACGGGGTGTAGTAGCGCGCCGTGGTGATCGACAGGGCCCCGTCCTCGCCGCCACGCAGCGGGATGACGGTCTGAACAGAGCCCTTGCCGAAGCTGGTCAGGCCCACGACGGTTGCCCGCTCGTGATCCTGAAGGGCGCCGGCCACGATTTCAGAGGCTGAGGCCGAGCCATAGTTGACCAGCACCACAATCGGCAGGCCGTTGGCCAGATCGCCGGGCCGGGCCGAATAGCGCTCGATCTGATCGGGCTTGCGGCCCCGCTGGCTGACGATCTCGCCGCGCTCAAGGAAGGCGTCCGACACGGCGATCGCCGCCGTCAGCAGGCCGCCCCCATTGTTGCGCAGGTCGACGACATACCCCTTGATGCCCGGGTTCTCGGACTGCAGCCGGGCCATGACCTCGTTCAGTTCGCGGCCCGTATTCTCGTTGAAGGTCGAGATGCGGACATAACCGAAGTCGCCCTCGACCCGGCCGGTGACCGACTCGATCTTGATGATTTCGCGCGTCAGCGTGACCTCGAGCGGATCCGATCCGTCGCGCAGGAAGGTGACCCGCACCTCCGTGCCGGCCGCGCCGCGCAGCTTTTCAGAGACCTCGGAGACCGACAGGCCCGCCGCGGTCGCCCCTTCGATGGCCGAGATCACGTCACCGGCCTGGACGCCGGCGCGGGCCGCGGGCCCGCCGTCCATCGGCGAAATCACCTTCACAAAGCCGCCCTCGGCCGAAATGGTCAGACCGACGCCCGAATACTGTCCCTCGGTCCGCTCGCGCAGTTCGCCGAAGCCGGCCGGAGCCAGATAGCTGGAATGGGGATCGAGCGCCGTCATCATGCCGCTGAGCGACGCCTCGATCAGCTTGCGGTCATCGACCGGGACTACATAGGCCTGCTTCACCACTGCCAGCACATCGCCGAACAGCTCCAGCATGCGGAAGGTCTCGTTGTTGCGGACATTCTGCTGGGCCATGGCCGCAGCCCCCGCCCCGAGCGCCAGGGCCGCACATCCGACGAGCAACAGTCTACGCATACGTTTGTCTTTCCTTGTGGCCGAACCCGGCCCGTGCGTGGGGTCTCCCCCCACGGGTCAGTCAATCGCCTTATCAAATAGTGGAACCGGGGACCAAATCGAGGCGAAACCCCGACTACGGTATAAATTCCGCGTCAGGCTCGCCCGGCTGGTGGCGTTCAGTCCAGCCAGGGCGAGGGATCGACAGCCAGTTCTTCGCGTCGCAGCTCCAGACCCACCGGCAGGCTGTCATGCCCGCCACCCAGCCGCTGACCGGTCTGGACCCGGTCGCCGGTGGCGATATCGAGCGCGCCAAGGCCGGACAGCACGACCCGCCAGCCGGGTCCGGCGTCGAGGATGACCACCTGGCCCCAGCCGTCCAGCGGTCCCGCGTGTATGACCTCGGCGTCCAGCGGCGCGACGACGGACTGACCCGGAGCGCGCCATTGCCAGCCTGTCGAGCCCTTGCCGAACCGGGCCGTCGGCGCCCCCTCGACCGGTGCCAGCAGGGTGTCGCGCCCATTGGGCAGCCTGAGGGCGGGGGTCTGGGTGACGGGGACATCCGGGACCCGGGCCCCCGCGGCGCGCAATCGGGCTTCCAGCGCCTCGACCTCGCGGCGCGCCCGCTGCGCCTCGGCCCGCAGGGTGGCCCGCCGTGCGCGGTCCGAGACCAGCCGCGACTGCAGGGTGGCCTGTCGATCACCTGTCTGACTCTCGCTGACGAAAAGACGTTCGCTTTGCAGCGCGAGGGCGCGACGCTCGGCGACGACCGCGGCGCGGCGCCGGTCGGCCCGGTCGACCTGATCCGTCAGCGGCGCGACGAGCGCCTGCATCAGCACGGCTGCGCGCACCGTGTCGACCGCCTCCTGCGTCGGAACGATCAACGGCGGCGGCGGATGCCGGGTCAGGGTCTGCAAGGCTCCCAGCACGCGGGTCAGCGGCCCCTTGGCCAGCGCCAGGTCTTCCAGGGCCCGCGCTTCCAGACGACCGGCGGCATCCAGCTGTCGGCGCTGCAGCAATACGGTCTCGTCGCCGTCGGGCGCGGGCTGGCGTGCCAGACTGGCTTCGGTCGCGGCGATGCGGCGATCCAGCGCCGCCACATCCGTCTCGATCCGACGGGCGCGGATCACGGCGTCCCGATAGCGGGCCTGGACCGGGGCAATCGCCTCCGGGTCGGGACGAGGGCTCGTCTGGCCGGACACGGGTCCGACCATGCCGAGCATCAGGACGACCATCAGCAGGATCCGACCCATCCGCCTCAGTCCCGGTGGTAGGGCGTGCCCGCCAGCAAGGTCGTGGCCCGATAGATCTGCTCGGCCAGCATGGCGCGGGCCAGGGCATGCGGCCAGGTCTGGGGTCCGAAGGCGAGCGTCAGGGACGCGGCGTCGCGCACCATCTCGTCCAGTCCGTCCGCGCCACCGATGACAAAGGCCAGGTGGCGCTCGCCACCGTCCCGGATATCGCGGATCAGATCGGCAAAGGCGCGCGAGGAAAACGTCTTGCCGCGTTCATCACAGGCGATGAGGCGTGCGCCCGTGGTGGCGGCCAGCAGGGCGACGCCTTCCGGCCCGGAGCCGGTCTTCTTGCACTCGACATCGATCAGCTCGCAGGGGCCAAGGCCGATTCCGCGCCCCGTGCGACCGGCGCGCAGGGCGTAGTCGCTGGCGAGGTCCGCCTCGGGGCCTCGTCCGGCCCGGCCGATGGCCACGATCGACAGCTTCACGAAGGGTGTCCCCCGTCAGGCAACCCTAGTTGCGGGCAGTCCGGTGCGCCGCATCGACGGCCCAGATTTTCTCGATGTTGTAGAAGGTCCGCACCTCGGGCCGGAACAGGTGGACGATCACATCGCCGGCGTCGATCAGCACCCAGTCGCAGTGGGGCAGACCCTCGACCTTGGCCTTGCCGAAGCCATGCTCCTTGAGGGTGCGCAGCAGATGATCGGCGAGGGCGCTGACGTGGCGGTGCGACCGGCCCGATGCCACAATCATGGTGTCCGACATCGGGCTTTTGCCCTTGAGATCGATCAGGACGATGTCCTGCGCCTTGTCCTCGTCCAGCTTGGCCAGGAGGGCGGTTTCCAGGGGAGTGCTTCCGGTGGGAAGCTCGGCGGATCGGGCGTCAGCACTGTCCGGGCCGTCGGAATCGACGTGGGGGGTGTCGTCAGCATGCGCATCGTGCGCGGGCGAGGGGGTCAGCGGAATACTCCAGTCGACAAAAGGTCAGGCATCAGCCTAGCACATCCCCGCCCGGCGGTCACTGTCGCGCGGAGGCGGCCTCGGCGCGCAGGGCGGTGGACGAGGCACGGTTGAGCGGCGCCGTCAGATACACCCAGGCCGGGGCCTGCCGATCCGCCAGCGTCAGGGCTTCATGCGCGTGAATCCGGTAGCGACGATAGCGCAGGGCGGCGGGCGCCGAACGGCTCTCAAGAAGGCTGCCCGGACGCGCCACGACCGCCATCGGCATCAGCGACAAAAGGTCCGTCCATCCGCGCCAGCGATGGAAGCTGGCCAGATTGTCGGAGCCCATCAGCCAGACGAATTTCACGCCGGGATAGCGGGCGGTCAGGGCCCTCAGGGTGTCGATGGTGCGCCGCGTTCCGACGCGGGACTCAAAGTCGGAAATGACCATATGGCGCGACCCGTCGGCCCGGTCCGCCCATTGCCGGGCCGAGGCCATACGCTCGGCAAGGGGCGCCGTCTCGGCGTCCGACTTCAGCGGGTTCTGGGGCGAAACCAGCCAGACGACCCGGTCAAGACCCAGCCGACGCAGCGCGGTCTCGGCCACATGGGCGTGACCGTCGTGCGCCGGATTGAAGGACCCGCCGAACAGGCCGACGCGCATGCCGGGATACAGCAGCAGCCCGTCTTTCAGGCCGCCGGGGCGGGGCCCGGCGGTCCGGGGGGCAGGACCGGCGTGGAAAAAGCGCAAGGACGGGTCTCGGCGGGGCTTATGCTCACGCGTGCCCTAACACCCCCGCCCCCGCTTGTCTCGACTTATCGACGCGCCGTCAGGGCCGCGCGTGGCCCTTGCCGCGCACGACATATTTGAAACTGGTCAGTTGTTCGGCTCCGACAGGCCCGCGGGCATGCAGGCGATCGGTGGAGATGCCGATCTCGCCGCCAAAGCCGCACTCGCCGCCATCCGCATACTGGGTCGAGGCATTGGCCAGCACGATGCCCGCGTCGGCCTGGGACAGGCACTGTTCGACCACGCCTTCGTCGGACGCCACGATCGCCTCGGTGTGGCCCGACCCGTAGCGGGCGATATGATCGAGCGCACCACCGACACCGTCCACCAGCTTCACCGCCAGGATGGCCGCGAGATACTCGGTGGGCCAGTCGGCCTCGGTCGCCTCGGCAGCCTCGGGGATGATCTTGCGCGCCCCGGGGTCGGCCCGCAGTTCGCAGCCCGCCGACCTGAGCGCCGCGGCGATCCCGGGCAGAAGCCGTTCCGCCCCTGCCTTGTCGACCAGCAGGGTCTCGGCCGCACCACACACCGACACGCGGCGCATCTTGGCATTGACCACGACGTCGCGGGCCATGTCGGCATCGGCGCTTGCGTCGACATAGACGTGATTGACACCTTCCAGATGGCCCAGCACGGCGACGCGCGCCTCGGTCTGCACCCGCTCAACCAGCGAGCGGCCACCGCGCGGGATCAGCAGGTCGATGGACCCGTTCAGCCCCTGCAGAATGTGGCCGACCGCCGCCCGGTCGCGGGTGGTGACGATCTGCACGCACTCCTGGGGCAGGCCGGCGTCCTTCAGACCTTCGGCGAGGGCGGCATGGATGGCGAGATTGGAGCGCAGGCACTCCGAGCCGCCCCGCAGGATGACGGCGTTGCCGGCCCGCACGGCGAGGGCTGCCGCGTCGGCCGTCACATTGGGTCGGCTTTCATAGATGATGGCGAGGACGCCGATGGGGGTACGCACCCGCGCGATATCCAGACCATTGTCCGGCGTCCAGCGGGCGGTCTCCACGCCCACGGGATCAGGGATGGCGGCGATCTTTTCGAGGGCCGCGATGACGCCGTCCAGACGTGTCCCGTCGAGCGCCAGCCGGTCCATCATGGCCGAGGCCATCCCCTTGGCCTTCGCGGCCTCGAGGTCCGCCGCATTGGCCTCCAGCACCTTGGCCGAGCGGGCCTTCAACGCCTTTGCCATGCCGGCGATGGCGCGCGTGCGCGTCCCGGGGGAGGCGAGGCCTAGCTCGCGGGCCGCGGCGCGGGCCTTTCGGCCCAGAGCCAGCATGTCGGCTTCAAGGGTGGAATCGGTCGGGCGGTCGGGTGCGATCTCCGCAGTCTGGGTCATGGTCATTCCTCTACGGTCGGGCCGTCTCCGTCTGTTTCAACCCCCGACGGGGGTATTCGGGCTCAATGAAGGTCGTGGATCAGCGCAGGGCGAGGTCGTCGGCGTGGACCACCACCGGTCCCCCGGCATAGCCCAGCGCCGCCTTGATCTGGGGCGAGCGCAGGCCGGCGATCGTCAGGACATCGGCGGCGTCATAGCGGACCAGACCCCGGGCAACCTCGGCGCCGGTCTCGTCCAGCACCTCGACCGGGTCGCCCTTCTCGAAGCTGCCGTTGGCGGTCACGACGCCTGCAGCCAGCAGCGACTTGCCACGTCCGAGCGCCTTGAAGCAGCCGCCGTCGATAACGATCTGGCCGCGCGTCGCCAGGGAACCGCCGATCCATTGCTTGTAGGCCGCGCGGACCGTGGTCGAGGGGGCGATCAGGGTGCATTTGCGCCCTTCCTCGATCGTCTGGGCGCCGCGCTTCTTGGCCCGTCCGGCCGCGATCAGGGTGGCGCACCCGGCTTCACCGGCAATGCGCGCGGCCATCAGCTTGGTGGCCATACCACCCGTGCCGACCCCCGCAGCCGCGTTGGCGCCGGTCGCCATGGCCTCGATCTCGGGGGTCAGTTCCTGGATGAAGGGGATGTGTTCGGCGTCCGGATTCTGGCGCGGGTCGGCGGTGTAGACCCCGTCCACGTCGGACAGCAGGATCAGCAGGTCGGCGCTGATCAGCTGCGCCACCCGGGCGGCCAGCCGGTCGTTGTCGCCATAGCGGATCTGGTCGGTGACGATGGTGTCGTTCTCGTTGACGATCGGCACGGCGCCCATGTCCAGCAGCGCCCCGACCGTGGCGCGCGCGTTCAGCCAGCGGCGGCGGACCTCGGTATCGTCGCGGGTCAGCAGAATTTGGGCCGTGACGATGTCATAGGGATCGAAGACCGACTCCCAGGCGTGCATCAGCATGGACTGTCCGGCGGCGGCCGAGGCCTGCTTCTTTTCCAGCCCCCCGCCCCGGGCGCGCGACCCCAGTCGCCGGCGGCCCAGCGCCACCGCCCCGGACGAGACGACCAGCACCTGCTTGCCCTCTTCCT
>CAXICH010000042.1:0-12628 GCA_964022245.1 uncultured Alphaproteobacteria bacterium | reverse complement strand
ATGCCGCCCAAGGCCTATGCCGAGCAGTGGGACATCGACGGTCTGGACGAGAAGGTCCGCTCGACCCTGGGTCTGGAGCTGCCGCTCAAGGAGTGGGCCGCCGAGGAAGGCGTGTCGAACGAGGAGTTCGAGGAGCGCCTGCTGGCCGCGTCGGACGCGCGTGCCGAGGAACGGCTGAAGCTGATCGGCGATGATCGCATGCGGGGGCTGGAGAAGCAGTTCCTGATGCAGATGATCGACATGCAATGGCGCGAGCATCTTGTGCATCTGGACCACCTGCGCGGGGTCATCGGTCTGCGCGGCTATGGCCAGCGCGACCCGCTGAACGAATACAAGACCGAGGCCTTCGCCCTGTTCGAAAGCCTGCTGTACGACCTGCGGCACAATGTGACGCGCTGGCTGATGACGGTCGAGTTCCGCTTCGAGCCGCCGCCCCAGATGCCCGAGTTTGAGGAAATCCACCTCAATCCCGGCACCGGCGAGAACGAGATGGCCAATCCGAACGCCCAGTTGCCGGAAGGCCGGCTGGACGGGGACGACCGGTCGCGCATGCCGGTCGAGATGCTGCCGGAAGGCTGGCAGCGCACGGGCCGCAACTCCCTGTGCCCCTGTGGTTCGGGCCGAAAGTTCAAACACTGCCACGGAAGTCTGATCTAGCAAGATCGTCACCCTCGGACTTGATCCGAGGGTCGGTCCGGCCAGACGGTTTGGGGTTGAGGGCGATACCGATCCTCGGGTCAAGCCCGAGGATGACGGCTCAGGAGGAACGGCATGACGACGGCGCGCAAGGATCTGTTCACGCGGGCGCTGGCGGCAGCGCCGGGGCGGCTGCATTTTGCGGCGCACAGTCATCATCTGTGGCCCGATGCCAGCTTCGACGGCCAGGTCGAGGCGTGGAATGACGGGGTGCGTCTGGCCGACAGGAAGTGGGACCGCGTGTTCGGCGAGGTGGTGCCCGAGGCCCAGGGTCACGTCGCGGGCGAGCTGTCGCTGCCCGACCCGGAGACGGTTGTCTTTGCCCTGAACACCCATGACTTCCTGATCCGCATCGTCTCCGGCCTGCAGGGGCGGCCCGTGCGCATCCTGACCACCGGGGGCGAGTTTCATGCCTTCCGGCGACAGGCCGAGCGCTGGGAAGAGTCCGGCCAGGCGGTGGTGACCCGGGTGTCACCCGATCCGGTCGAGACGCTGGGTCAACGCTATCTTGAGGCCGCGCGGGCCGGTGATTTCGACCTGTTTGTCATCAGCCAGGTCTTCTTCCGGACCGGTCAGGTGTTCGGCGGGCTGGAGGTACTGGCCGACCTGTGCCGCCCGGAAGGCCCGTGGGGCATCGTCGACGGCTATCACGGCTTTATGGCCACCCCGACCGACCTGTCGACGGTGGCGGACCGGCTGTTCTACGTCACGGGCGGCTACAAATACGTCATGGCGGGCGAGGGCGCAGGCATCCTGCACGCGCCGCACGGCTATTGCGAACGCCCCGAGATCACCGGCTGGTTCGCCGAGTTCGGCAATCTGATGGGCCCGCCCGAGGGCGTGCGCTATCGCGGAGACGCGGGGCGGTTCTGGGGGGCGACCTTTGACCCCACGCCGCTCTACCGGTTCAATGCGGTGCGGCGGATGCTGGCGGTCGAGGGACTGACCACGCCGGTCATCACCGGCCATGCGCTCGCCCGACTGGCGCAGTTCCAGACCGCCGTGCAGGAGAGCCGATGCGGCCTGCTGGGGACGGCAGAGCTCGTCAATCCGATCGCGGGGGCCCCTGACAATGACCTGCCCCCCCGGGCGCGGTTCTTGGCGATCCGCCATCCCGAGGCCCAGGCCTGGCGCGCGCGCCTGCTGGAGGCGGACATCGTCACCGATGTGCGCGACGACATCATCCGCTTCGGTTTTGGCCTGTATCAGGACGAGGACGACGTCGAGCAGCTGATCGCCGGCTGCGCCCGGGTCCTGGCGGGTTAGACAGGCGACCTAGTAGAAGGTGGTGTCATCCTGACGCTGGGCCTTGGGCGCCGGCGGCGGCGTGGTGGGCCGCCTGGGCGCCGGCGGGCTGGCCGAAGGCGGCGCGGCCGCGTCGTCTGCGTCCGAGGGGGCGGTCTCGCCCTCGGGGATCGGCGGCAGGTCGGGATAGTCCAGTGGCGGGGCGCCTTCCGGCTGTGTCTCCGGCTCAAGGCCCAGTTCGACCGGGACGTCGGCATCGATGCGGTCGGGCGCGCCCAGATCGTCGCGAATGAACACCCAGGAGCGCGGATCGGTGCAGGCGCAGGCCTTGAGATACCCCTGCTGGTCGCGCCACAGGATCAGCGGATAGCGGGGCTGCAGGCCGGAGTTGCGCAGATAGCCGGTCAGGTCGATGACGAATTTCTGCCCGGCGTCGACCACGGCGCTCCGGGCCAGGTTGTCGTCGGCGGCCGGAATACCGGCCGCAGTCCAGCTGGCGGTCGGGGTGGCGGTCCAGCGCTCATAGAGAGACCAGTCGCGCGTCAGCCACAGTTCGGCAACGGTGGCGCGCTCGGCGGCAGTGGATTGCTGCATCCCCTCGCGGTCGGGGCGCGCAAACAGAATGATCCGGACTTCGGCCCCCGCAGCCTTGAGCTTGGGCACTTCCTCGCGCTCGTAGCGCTGCATGGCGGCGCTGTCGCGATAGCCGACGATATAGACGGGCGAGCCCCCGCCGCCGGCGGAGATCCAGCCGGCCTCATCCAGCAGGGTCTGGATGGCTTCCTGGTCGCGCGAGACGGTGACCGGCTGGAACCGGGCGTAATAGGTCCAGTAGGCCCAGTAACCGCCACCGGCGATCAGCAGGCCCACGAGGGCGGCCAGGGCGGACCAGACAAAGAAACGACGCATGCGGGGGAGCGCTCCGTGGACGTTAGGGCTTGTACCCTAGCACCGTTCTGTCGGCATTTCGAAGCCGGTCAAGCGGTTTCGCCCTTCAGTCACCTGCGCCAGGTTCCGTCAGGTCTGCGGCGCCCGACCCGTGAACCGGCTGTTGCTCTGATTGAGGCGCACGGTCTCCGCGGCAATTTCGCCATTGCGGGTCTCGTAGGTCACGATGTCCTCGTCCAGGGCATCCATCCGCCCCGACAGACCCTGACCGGCCATCAGCGGTTCGCGGATACGAACCAGAATGGTCTCGGCAAAGGCCAGATTGGCCAGATAGTCCCCGCGGAGCGGGACGAGGCGATCGCGCAGGCGCGTCAGATTGGGGGTGGGCAGAGGGCGCTCCGCCTCTGCCGCCATATAGATGTGGGCCTCGGCCTGCTGAGCCTGCATGCAGGCGATCGCTGTGGCCAGCCCCGAGGTGGCCTCGTCCACGGTCTGCTGGCTGACCGCGACCGGCGGGTCGACGTCGTAGGAGAAGCTGATGCGGTAATAGGCGGTCACGCCATCGTAGAAGCATCCGGTGGCCAGGGCGATCGCGCGGTCGAAGGTGCCCTCCGGGTATAGTACCGCCATGCCTTTCAGCCGGAGTGCCATGGATTCGGCCATGAAGACGACGGCATTCTGGGTCGAGGCCGCACTGGCCTTGAACTTGGCATCATCGCCGGCCTCCATGGCGCGGAACATGGTCTCGACGTCGGCCAGCAGCCGATCCATTCTGCGGGCCTGCTCAAGGGTTGAGGCGACCATCTGGTCTGCGACATGGACGTCGGGCGGATCCCCGGCCTCGGCAATCGGGGCAATGACGGAAAGGCGGGCCACGACGGCGCGCAACTCCCGACGTCCTTCCGCCAGCGAGCGGTAGAGCGTGTCGATGGCGCCGACGACCTGATGGTCCGGGACGGTATCGACCCGCTCGATGTCGGCCAGGACGCGAGCGAGCACGCCATCGACGACCTGGATGGAGGCCAGGGACGTGTTGACCCCGTCCATGACAGCTTCGTATTTGGCGACGGGAATCGACACCTGGGCGACGACCGGCGTGGCAAGTCCCATCACAAGGGCGCAGAGGCCCGCAACAACCAGCCGGATCATGATGTCTCCCCTAACCCCGTGCCACGAAAGCGGCACGGGTCGAGGGCGTCAAGTCCGTTTGCTCACCCCATCGTCGGAATGACGAAGGAACTGTCGGCGTGTTCGAGGTCGGAGTCGGGCCAGCGGGCGGTGACGGTCTTGACCTTGGTCCAGAATTTCACGCCTTCCATGCCGTGCTGGTTGGTGTCGCCAAAGGCCGAGCGCTTCCAGCCGCCGAAGGTGTGATAGGCGACCGGCACCGGGATCGGCACATTGATCCCGACCATGCCGACGTTGACGCGGGCGGCGAAGTCGCGGGCCGCGCGACCGTTCTGGGTGAAGATGGCGACGCCGTTGCCGTACTGGTGCTTCGACGGCAGGGCGAGGGCCTCTTCGAAGCTGGCGGCCCGGACGATCTGCAGCACCGGGCCGAAGATCTCCTCCTTGTAGGACTCCATGTCCGGCTTGACGTGATCGAACAGCGACGGGCCGACGAAATAGCCGTCCTCATGCCCCTGAAGGGAGAAGCCGCGACCGTCGACGACCAGTTCGGCGCCATCCTTGACGCCCTGGTCGATCCAGCCCTCGACGCGGGCCTTGTGGGCGCCGGTGACGACCGGGCCGTAGTGGGCCCCGGCATCGGTCGAGATGCCGACCCTCAGGCTTTCGATCTCGGCCACCATGCGCTCGCGCAGGATGTCGGCGGTCTTGTCGCCGACCGGCACGACGACGGGCAGGGCCATGCAGCGCTCGCCGGCCGAGCCGAAGGCGGCTCCGGACAGGTCCTTGACCACCTGGTCCATGTCGGCGTCGGGAAGGACGATGCCGTGGTTCTTGGCGCCGCCCATGGCCTGGACGCGCTTGCCGTGACGGGCGCCAGTTTCATAGACATAGTTGGCGATGTCGGAGGAGCCGACGAAGCTGATGGCGTGGACCTGGGGATGGGTCAGGATGGCGTCGACCGCGGTCTTGTCGCCATGCACGACGTTCAGCACCCCGGCGGGGGCGCCGGCTTCCATCATCAGTTCGGCCAGACGGACCGGAACCGACGGATCGCGCTCCGAGGGCTTGAGGATGAAGGTGTTGCCGACGGCGATGGCGACGCCGAACATCCACATCGGGATCATGGCCGGGAAGTTGAACGGGGTGATGCCCGCGACCACCCCCAGCGGCTGTCGCATGGAATAGACGTCGATGCCGGGGCCCGCGCCCCAGGTGTATTCCCCCTTCACCGCATGCGGGATGCCGCAGGCAAACTCGATGACCTCAAGGCCCCGCTGCACATCGCCCTTCGAGTCCGCGATGACCTTGCCGTGTTCGGCACTGAGCATCTCGGCCAGCGGGTCCATATTGGCCTCGACCAGCCGCTTGAACTCGAACATCACCCGCGCCCGGCGCTGGGGATTGACCGTCGACCAGCTTTCGAAGGCGGTCTGGGCGGCCTGGACGGCGCGGTCCAGTTCGGATTCCGTGGCCAGTTGCACGCGGGCCTGCACCTCACCGGTGTTCGGGTTGAAGACGTCACCAAAGCGCCCCGAGGCACCGGTGAAGCTCTGGCCGTCGATGAAGTGGTGGATGTCGCGCATGGGCGTCTCTCTCCTGGAAGGGGCAGTCTTGGGATTGCGGGCGGTTTACCGCGCGGAACCGGGCGAGGCCACCCCATGGCTATCGAGCGCGGCCACAAGGGTGTGCCGCACGGCCTCGGGGCTCAGCATTGGCAGGAAGTGGGTGGCGCCGGGTATTTTCCGGCTGCGGACATGGCCCAGGCCGGGCGGTCGGTCGGGGACGTGGCAGGTCGAGCCGGTCTGGGCCCTGAGAATCCGGATGCGGCCTCGATAGCCGACCATGGCGCCCCACGGGTTGTGGGCCTGGGCTGCATAGCCTGAGGCCTCCCATTCGGGGCGACAGGCGAGGGTCAGGCCATCGCCGGAGGGCGTCAGTCCGGTTTCCAGAAAGGCGTCGAGGACGTCATCGGGCCAGCCCGAAAAGGCGCCGCGCCCGCTATATGCCTTTTTCGCGGCCCCCAGATCGGGGAAGTCGGCGCGACGCTTTCGGGCATTGCGGACCAGCGGAATGCGCTCGGCTATCCGCGACATGCCGGGCAGGTTGAAGGCAAGGGTTGTCAGCGGCAGCCAGATGACCGGGTCCAGAAGCACCAGACCGTGTACGCGCTCCGGCCGTTTCGCGGCGGCCAGCAGGCTGACCGTGCCACCCATGGAATGGCCCGCCACAACGGGGCAGCCCTCAAGGGTGTCCAGGACGGCCAGCAGGTCGTCCCGCAGATCCTGCCATCCCCGCCGGCCATGGGGATCGGCGGGCAACCGGGTCAGCCCATGACCGCGCTGGTCGATCGCCCAGATGCGTCGCCCCTCGGCCAGCGGAGCCAGAAGCGGGCGACAGGTGGTGGCGTTGAAGCCGTTGGCGTGCAGGAAGACGAGATCGACCGGTCCGTCCGCCCGGCCCAGCTCAAGCACGGACACGGAACCCTCGGACCCGACCGGAACGGAGAGGCGGCGTTCGGGGGGTGTCACGCGGGGCAGGCGGGGCAGCGGCCGTGGGCCTCAATGGTCGTGTGGCTGATGACATAGCCGGCGGACGCGGCAGCCCGCGTCAGGCTGAGGGCCTGTTCGCCGGTCACCTCCTGGGTGGCGCCGCAGCAGTCGCAGATCAGGAAGGCGGCGGCATGCAGGGGATCGCCGTCAGACCCGGGTTCGGCACAGGCAACATAGGCGCTGATCGAGGCGATGCGGTGAGCGAGGCCCCGACGTTCGAGGAATTCAAGCGCGCGGTAGACGGTAGGCGGTTTGGCGGCCTGGCCGTCCTCACCGAAGCGGGCGATCAGGTCATAGGCCTTCATCGGCTCACCCGCCTGGACCAGAAGCTCCAGCACGCGGCGGCGCGGGGCGGTCAGTCGCTCGCCGTCGGCCTGACAGCGGCTCTCGGCCTCGGTGATGCGCTGCCGTACCGAGGCGGCGTCGAGCCCGGCCGTATCATGATCGTGGTCGCAGGCGTGTCCCATGGTCCCCAACAGCTAGCGATGCGCGGCCCGTGCCGCAACTGCGCTTGACGGGATGTGATGTTATCTCATAACAGAAGCGGACTGTTTGCTTCTCCCCCGTTCCCGAGGTCGCCATGTCCCATCGCTCATCCCGCCTTGCCAGCGCCGCCCGCGCCGCCGTGCTGAGCGCCCTGATCCTGCCCGTGGCCACGCCGGTGCTGGCGCAGCAGACGGCTCAGGACCCGGAGCCCGGCGAGCGCGCGACGCGCGTGGATGACATCATCGTCACCGGTGCCCCCTTCGGCATCAGCGCCGAGGCCAGTCTGATCGCTGTCGATGTGCTGGATCAGGAAGCCCTGTCGACCGCGCCGTCGGGCACGCTGGGCGATGTTCTGAGTGGCCTGCCGGGGGTGCGCTCGACCGCCTTTTCACCGGGGGCCAGCCGCCCCGTGATCCGCGGCCTGGCCGGACCGCGCGTGCAGGTCCTGACCAATGGCATGGGGCTGATCGACGCCAGCTCGCTGTCGCCGGATCACCAGGTGGCGGCGGATCCGGGCGAGGCCGTGCGGATCGAGGTGCTGCGCGGACCGCAGACCCTGGCCTATGGCGGCTCGGCTATCGGCGGCGTGGTCAATGTCATGGACGGACGTATCCCGGAAGAAGCCCCGTATGACGGCCTTGACGGGCGGGTCACGGCCCAGGCCTCGAGCGTCGACAACGGCCGGTCCATCGGCGCCGGTATGACCATCGGTCAGGGCCCCTGGGTGCTGACGCTGGACGGTCTGGATCGCCGCAGCAGCGACTATGACATCCCGGTGCCCGCCGAATCGCGGCGTCAGGTCGAGGACGAGGGCGAGGTCTACGAAGACACCGGCAGCACGACCGTCGAAAACAGCGCCTCGCGCGTCCGGGCCTTCGGCAGCGGGCTCAGCTATATCGGCGAGCAGGGCTTCATCGGCGTGTCGGTCAAGCGCACCGAAAGCGACTATGGCGTGCCGGGCCATGCCCACGAGGACCACGGCGGCGGTGCGCCTGATGAAGAAGAGGATGTCACCATCGGGTTGGAGCAGACCCGTTATGACCTGCGCGGCGAATGGCGGTTTGCCGATGGCCCGGTCGACCGCATTCGCCTTTCGGCGGGCTATGCCGACTATACCCACACCGAGTTCGAGGGCGACGAGGTCGGCACAGTCTTTACCTCTGAGGGTCTGGAAGGGCGGCTGGAAGTGGTCATGCCGCGCCGGGGTGGCTGGAACGCGGCCTATGGTCTGCAGGGCCTGAGCCGCGACTTCGATGCGGCCGGCGACGAGGCCTATGTGCCGCCGGTCGAGATCACCGAATTGGGGGTCTACACCCTGCACCGCTACGACAGGGACAGCTGGGGTCTGGAAGGCGGGCTGCGGTTCGATACACGTGATCTGGACAGCCCCGTCGGCGGCCAGCGCGACTTCTCGAACGTCTCGGCGTCGGCAGGCGTCTATTTCAAGCCGGTTGAGGCGCTGTTCCTCGGACTGTCGCTGGCGCGGAACGGGCGCGCTCCGACCGAGGCGGAACTGTTCGCCGAAGGTCCGCACATCGCGACCCGGGCCTTCGAACTTGGCAATGCCGATCTGGATTCCGACAAGGTGACCTCCCTTGAGGCAACGGTTCACTGGGAGCAGGGCCCCTGGACCGCCGACCTGCACCTGTTCCGGGCGGACTATGACGGCTTTATCGACCTGCGTCCGACCGGCGCCGAGGAGGACGACCTTCCGGTGTTCGCCTATGTGCAGACGGATGCAGAGTTCCACGGCATGGAGGCCCGGCTCGACTATCAGGCCTGGCAGTCCGGTGAAGACGGACTGACGCTGGGTCTGGGCTATGACTATGTCCGCGGCGATACCGATCTGGGGGCTCCCGCCCGCATCCCGCCGTGGTCGTTGAACGGCAAGGCGGAGCTGGACCTCGGCCCCTGGACCACCCGTCTGACCGTGCGTCGGGTCGGCGATCAGGACCGGGTCACCGACTTCGAACTGCCGACCGACGCCTATACGACCGCCGACCTCTATCTGGGCTGGAGCCCGGACCGCGAGGCGGGGCTGACCCTCTATGTCGAAGGCCGTAACCTGGGCGATGCCGAGGTGCGCGAGCACACCTCCTTCCTCAAGGATCTGACGCCCCTGCCGGGCCGCAACCTGCGGGCGGGCATGGCCTGGCGGTTCTGAATTCCCGTCCGGGGCGGGGCGGTTTGCCGCCCGCCCCGGCATGGGCTAGAAGGCGCGACCTTCCTTCACTTCATCAGTCCCCGAGCCTTCATGACCGACACGACCTCCACGCAAACCGGCGACATGTCCGGCCAACTCGCCGGCACCGTCCTGTTCTATGGCAAGCCCGAACCCCTCTCGGCCGAAGCCCATGGCAATCTGGGCATCAACCCGTCGGACAAGCCCTACGCGTTTGTCGCCCAGTCGAACATCGTGCCGCTGACGGTCACGGAGTTCGCGCCCGCGGCCCTGTCGTTCCCGGTCATCTTCATCGGTGACAACCGCCAGCCCGTCGCCGTGCTGGGCCTGCGCCAGGGCGACAACCTGTTCGTCGAGGACGGCGTGTTCCGCTCGGACGCTTACATTCCGGCCTATGTGCGCCGGTATCCGTTCGTGTTCGCCAATGACGATGCCCAGAAGCGTCTGATCATGTGCGTGGACCGTCAGGCCCCCTTCCTGGTCGAGGGCGGCAAGCAGCCCCTGTTCAAGGACGGCCAGCCCAGCGAGTTCACCCAGCAGGCCATGGAGTTCTGCAACAATTTCGAGCAGGAGCGCCTGCGCACGGAATCGTTCGTCAAACTGGTCCAGGACCTGGACCTGCTGGACGTGCGCGAAGCCGTCTTCACCCCGCGCGGACCGCAGGGCGAGCCCGGCGAACCGCAAAAGATCGCCGAATACTATGCCGTGTCGGAAGACAAGCTGAAGGCCCTGCCGGCCGACAAGCTGGTCGAGCTGCGCGACAACGGCGCCCTGGGCCAGATCTACAGCCACCTGACGTCGCTGCTGGGTTGGGATCGCCTGATCGCCCTGACCTTCCAGCGCGCGGCCCAGCAACCGGCCGCCGCCAACGCCTGATTTTTCAAGGCTGACCGGATCCACGCCCGTCCCGCCCTGCGCGGGGCGGGCGTTTGTCTGTCTGCGACGAAAATCCCGTTCTGGCTGACGCAGCGTCATCCCCGGAAGCCTGCTAGGTTTCAGTCAAACGAAACGAAACGAAACGAAACGGGGAGCCCATGCGCGATCTGGAAGATTTTCGGGCCGAGGTCAGGGCCTGGCTTGAGACCCATTGCCCGCCCGAGGTCCGCGGCCCGGCGGCCAGCGAGGACGCCTCCATCTGGGGTGGACGCAAGGCCGTGTTCGCCACGCCGGCGCACAAGGCCTGGCTGGAGGCCATGGGGGCGAAAGGCTGGACCGCACCGGAATGGCCCGCTGAATACGGCGGCGGGGGCCTGTCGCGCGAAGAGGCCAAGGTCCTGTCGTCCGAACTGCGCCGCATCAAGGCCCAGCCCGCCCTGCTGAGCTTCGGCATCTGGATGCTGGGCCCGGCCCTGCTGAAATTCGGCACCGAAGAGCAGAAGAAGCGCTTCCTGCCCGAGATCGTGCGGGGCGAAATCCGCTGGTGCCAGGGCTATTCCGAGCCGGGCGCCGGGTCGGACCTCGCGGGGCTGCAGACCCGGGCCGAGGACCGCGGCGATCACTGGATCGTCAATGGCCAGAAGGTCTGGACCTCCTACGCCGACAAGGCCGACTGGATCTTCTGTCTGGTCCGCACCGATCCGGACGCGCCCAAACATCTGGGCATTTCCTTTGTGCTGTTCGACATGGAGACGCCCGGCGTCTCGACCCGGCCGATCACGCTGATTTCCGGCAAGAGCCCGTTCTGCGAGACCTTCTTCGACGATGTGCGGGTCGAAAAGGACAATCTGGTGGGCACGCTGAACCGCGGCTGGGACGTGGCCAAATACCTGCTGGCACACGAGCGCACCATGATCGGGGCGATGGGCGAAATCGGCGGCGGGCGCCCTCTGGGCCAGGTGGCGACGGGGTCGGTCGGCACGGATGATGAGGGTCGGCTGGACGATACGGCCCTGCGGGCGCGCATCGCCGAGCTCGAGGTGGATGCCGCCGCCTTCCGCCTAGCGCTGGAGCGAACCGGCGATCAGATGAGGGCGGGGCAGGCCCATCCGGCCATCGCCTCCATGCTCAAATACTATGGCTCGGAGCTGAACAAGCGCCGCCACGAACTGCTGATGGCGGCCGGCGGTATCGATGCGCTGGAATGGGAAGGCGAGCGGTCCCACGAGGGAGCCGCGGCGCGCGACTGGCTGCGCACCAAGGCCAACTCGATCGAGGGCGGGACCAGCGAGGTCCAGCTGAACATCATCGCCAAACACCTGCTTCAGCTGCCGGGAGCCTGAGCCATGCCGCTGATCCTGACCGAAGAACAGACGATGCTGAAGGAGGCCGCAGACGGCTTCCTGAATGAAAACGCGCCGCTGGCCCACTTGCGGAAGCTGCGGGATTCCCGTGACCCAGACGGGATTTCGCGCGAGCTGTGGCGGGCGTTCGGCGAAATGGGCCTGGCCGGAGTGATCATCCCCGAGGCGCATGGCGGGGCTGGCCTTGGTGCCGTTGAGGCCGGCGTGGTGGCCGAGAGTCTGGGCCGGACCCTGACACCCTCGCCCTTCATGGGCTCCGCCGTATTGTCGGCGCGGGTGCTGGTCGACGGCGGATCGGACGCCCAGCAGGCGGAATGGCTGCCGAAGATTGCGGCGGGTGAGGCCATCGTCTCGCTGGCCGTCGACGAGGGCGCCAAACATGCGCCCGGCAGGATCACGACCACAGCCGAACGCTCGGGCAATGGTTTTCGCCTGAATGGCGCCAAGGCCATGGTGCTGGACGGCCATGTCGCGGATGTCGTGATCGTGGTGGCTCTGACCGAAAACGGCCTGACCCTGTTCCTCGTCGATCCGAAGACGGCAGGCATGGAAATCGAGCGCACCCTGATGGTCGATGCCCACAATGCAGCGCGCATCACCCTGCGCGATGTTCAGATTGATGCCGATGCGGTGATCGGCACGGTCGACGGCGGTGAGGCCCTGCTGGACGGCGCGCTTGCCCTCGGCCGGGCCTGTGCGGCTTCGAGCCTGACGGGTGCCGGGGATCAGGCCTTTCAGATCACCATGGAGTATCTGAAGACCCGCAAGCAGTTCGGCCGCGCCATCGGCGAATTCCAGGCCCTGCAGCACCGCGCCGCCCATCTGTTCAGCGAGATCGAGATCGCCCGGGCGGCGACGCTCGGCGCGCTGCAGAAGCTGGACGCCGGCGATGCCGCCGCGCCGCTGGCTGTCGCGGTCGCCAAGGCCAAGGCCGGACGAGTGGCCGAACTGGCGGTGCAGGAGGCGGTGCAGATGCACGGCGGCGTCGGCATGACCGATGAGTACGATGTTGGTCTGTTCATGAAGCGGGTGCGGGTGCTGAACGAACTGCTGGGCGATGCCGGTTTCCATCAGGACGCGGTGGCCAGAAGCCAGGGCTTCTGAACGGATCGTCGCGGGGGTGGTTTGCACTGACGGGGGACGCTAAATCTCCCCCACAGGGAGACACGCACCATGACGCGATCCAACGCGCCCGCCTATATGCCCGGCTT
>CAXICH010000041.1:0-12773 GCA_964022245.1 uncultured Alphaproteobacteria bacterium | reverse complement strand
CGCACGAGGGCGACGGGACGTTCAGGGGACCGCTCACGGACCAGGTCCAGGGGAATTTGGTACGTGCGCAATTCACGTAACCCCCTGTAAATTGTTAACCCAGACCGGCGTTAGCGGCGCAAGCATGGGACCTACGGGGTCCGCCGGAACCCGCGATATGGGGAAAAGCCCCTGTCATGTAAAGCGGTAATTTCGTGTCCGTTCCCTCCCAACTGCTTGCGGGGGCGGGCGTGAGGCCGCATTCAGGGGCGTGAAAACCGGGACGGGGATGCGGGCCACCAGATGATCATGACGCCGGACATGCTGCGCGATTTCCTGCGCGGGCTGGGTATCGCGGCGATCGCGGGCGTCGTGCTGGCGATCAGCGGAGCCTTCAGCGGGCCCGGCCTGCCGCTGACCGACCGTCTGCTTTACTGGGTGCCGCTGATGGTGGCCGGCGGCCTGTGGGGTCAGGTGTGCTCGCTTCTGGTCGACCGGTTCATAAATCTGGACGACCGGCCCTGGCTGATGGCGGCCACCCTGACGGGCATGATGTTCGTCCCGATCCTGTTGATGGTGTGGCTGGCGACCGGCCTGTTCTTCGATCAGCGGATCTATCCCCTGACGGCCCTGGCCGAGATGGCGGTGCCCGTGCTGGTCGTCACCGGGACCATGAGCGCCATCAATGTGTTCGTGACCAAGGCGCAGACGGTGCAGACCCATGAGGCGCCGCCCGGTCAGGCTCCGGCGCGCTTTCTGGATCGCCTGCCGCCGAAGCTGAAGGGCGCGCGGCTGATCGCGGTCCAGTCCGAGGATCACTATCTGCGCCTGCATACCGACCGGGGCTCGGACCTGATCCTGATGCGGCTGGCCGATGCCCTGACCGAGCTGGAGGGGCTGGAAGGCGCCCAGACCCATCGCAGCTGGTGGGTGGCCCGCGACGCCGTGCGGGATGTGGCGCGCGGGGACGGGCGGGCTGTGCTGACTCTGGACGGCGGGTTGAGCGTGCCGGTCAGCCGCCGCCACGCCCGGGCCCTGCGCGCGGCCGGCTGGTACTAGCGCTCCGGCTCTAGCCCGCCCAGACGCCGTGGAAACCCGCGGGCAGGGCCGTGTGCGAGCGCCAGCTGACGACCGGACCGTCCTCCAGCCGGGCCATGTCCAGTACGTGAAGTTCGGTGACCTTGTCCCTGAGGTTGATGGTCGGTCCCACAAGCCAGGCCTCGTTTTCAGCCGTGCGACCCGGCTTGGGCACGACGACCATTTCCTCGACGACATGGGCGGGGCCGAAGTCGTACTGCCGGTCGCGCCCGGCCGACCAGTCGTACAGGCCGATGGCGCCGGCGAAGGGGCGGTCGGCACGCTCGCCGGCCGTGTGCAGGCTGAACCGGCGGGCCTGACCGGCACGGCGCGGGTCGCTGCGCGGGAATTCGGCCACCACATCGGTGCGCTCGAGGCGGGCAGAGCCATCGGGGGACAGGACGGCCAGAGCCAGCTTTGCCGGATCGCCGCCCACCGGGACGCCGTTCAGGATTTCGGTCGCGCCGGTGGCGGCAAAGCGCATGTCGTCATGGGCGCAGACGTCGAAGCGGATGGTGCCGTCCGCCTCCTCCCAGGCATCGCCCAGATGGAAGAAGCCGAAGTCGGGAAGCTCGAATACGCGGCGGGCCTCGAGATTGTCCTTGTCGAGGACCAGTACCCGGGTGCCGGTCCCGGCCTGCCATTCGAACCCGGCCGAGAAGGGCATGGTCCGGCGCACCTGCACCCAGGGCTGCAGCACAATCACCAGATGGCGGGCGGTGGCGGTAAAGTCGTGGACATAGGCGGCGCGCGGCAGGGTGACGACGCTCGCGTTTTCCAGCGTGCCATCGGCCGCCAGTCGCCAGACGATGGCCTGGCCGCCGTTCATGCCGAGGTTCCAGATGCGCCCGTCCGGCTCAACCCGCGGATGGGCGAGGAAGGGCATCGACTTCAGATCGTCGCGCAGGGTGACAAAGCCCCGGGTCTCGAGCGTGTCCGGGTTCATCGCCATGGGTGAGCCCCCTTCCCAGAGAGCCCACACGTCGTGGCCGACCCTGAGCACCGAGGTATTGGCGGCATTGGCGTCGTCGTTCGAGCCGATCTCGGCGCGCGGGTCACCGGGACTGCCGAAGCCCGGCATGACCATGGCGTCGAGGCGGGCTTCCTGACGCCGTTTGGGGGTGTCGGCAAAGCGGGCGGCCAGCGTCGCCTCCCCGTCGGAAATGCTGAATTTCCGGATCAGACCGTCGCCATCGAACCAGTGCTCGGCCGAGCCGCCCGGGCGGCGGAATTTGGCCGGGCCGTTGCGATACAGCGCGCCCTCGAGCCCCGCCGGAGCCCGGCCGTGGATCCGCGTCAGGCGATGCGGGGCAATGTCGCCCTCGACGTCGCGGGTCATCAGGCTCCAGTCGATGACGGAGTCCTGTGCGGTCAGAAGACGGGCGGCCTCTGCCACATCGGGGGTGATGACGGTGCTGCCCATGGCGGCGGCACCCAGCAGGAAGGAACGACGGGACGGGATCATGGCAGGGCTCCGGGCTTCAGGGGTGCGGATCAGCGCAGGCTGATGGTCTGGACGACGGCGCCGTTGACGTTGAAGCGGGCGCGCTCCCAGTTGGCCGGGCCCATATTGCCGACGGCATTGTTGGAGAAGGCATAGGGCTCGACCGGCATGCCGAAGGGGTTGAAGTTCATCTCGCCGTCGCCGTTCAGGTCATGAAACGACCGCATGCCGTAGGAGCCGGGAGCGAGGCCGTCGAAGGTCACCGTGACCGGGCTGGTGCCGGCCGGCACGGTCATGGAGGCGACGGGCTGGTTGCCGTCGTAGCCGGCCTTGGAGCTGAACAGGACGACCATGACCGAGCCGGTGTTCGCGCCGGTCTCGAACTCGAAGGTGACGCTGGAGTCCTGGGCGAGGGCGGGGGCGGCGGTGCCGAGGGCGGCAACGGCGGCGGCGATCAGGGCGATACGGGTCTTCATGAGGGTCTCTCCGGTCAGGTGACGGGGCGGTGCGCCCTGTCGATGACCAGACCCTGGGCCGGGGGACCGGATGCCGCCACCGCGCTTACGGAAATCGCCGCGTCGCCTTCGCCAATGGACAGGTCAAAACCGTGCGTGGCGGTTGGCGATACGCGAACGGACAGCCTGTTTCGGCGGGTGCCGTCAGTCGTCCTCGATGCGGTCGATGTCGTCGTCGGTCAGGCCGAAGTGGTGCCCGATCTCATGGATCAGCACATGGGCGATCAGGTCAGAGAGGCCGACGTCGCCGCGCTCGCACCATTCATCGAGAATGGGCCGCCGGTAGAGGAAGATGCGGGAGGGCTCGGCCGCCGGTCCCATCTCGTCGCGCCGCCCGACATCGACGCCGAAATAGAGGCCGGTCAGCTCAAAGGGTTCCTCCATGCCCAGCGCCTCGAGCGTTTCGGCATCGGCGAAGTCATCGACGCGCAGCACCACATCCTGTGCCAGCCCCCGGAAGGGCTCGGGCAGGGCGTCCAGCGCGGCGCGGGCGACGATGGCGAAATCATCCAGCGAGGGGGCGACGGGATTGTCGCGCCAAGGCGGGTTCGGGGCGGATCGGGCAGCGGACAGGGGGTGGTCTCCGGACCGCGCGGGCATGGCGGTGCAAGCGCGCCATCTTGGGGTATGGTGAACGGGCGAATCAAGCCGCCGGGTCGGGCCTTTGGCGGAGGGAGGAAGGGCAAGCGTGATTGCCGGAGCGGACATCGCCTATGTGGCCACAGTCGGGGCCGCCGGTCTGGCGCTGGCGGTCAGCGCCTGGGCATGGCGGCTGGATGCCCGCGCGCGGCGCAGCGAAGCCGCGCTGGAAGCCGAGCTTGAGGCCCGCGCCGACCTGATCGCCACCCGCGATGCCTGTCTGGCCCTGATGCGCGAGGTCCGGGTCCAGATTCTGGGCGATGCAGACGGCGACCTGCGGGCCGGTCAGGTGTTCGGCGATCCGGCCTTGATGGAAACCCTGTCACGCGGCGATCAGGTGGCCGGCGATGTGCTGATTGCCCGGGTCCGTGATGCGGATGCCGCGCGGCTGAAGGCGCTGGTCCAGTCGGGCGTCGCCTTTGATCTGGCGCTGCAGACCGACGAGGGCGTGTGGCGGATCGAGGGGCGGGCGCTGGCCGGCTCGGCCTGGCTGCGCTTTACCGATGCCGAGATTTCGGCCGGACTGGGGGCCGGCGACAGCGCGGCCGGCCTGCTGGCCGATGCCTCGCCCGTGCCGACCTGGGTGGTGGATTCCACCGGACGTCTGGCCTGGGCCAACCGGGCCTGGCTGGCGGCGGTCAAGGCCGGCAGTCTGGAAGACGCCCTGCAACGCCAGCTGACCTTTGACCGGGGGGCCGAAGCCATCGTCGCCGATGCCCTGCGGCAGGGGACGCGGCAGGAGGGTTTCCGCTGGACCGCCACGGACGGGCGTCGCAAGGCCTGGCGGGTGCTGGCCGAGCCCAGCGTCGGCGGGGGAGCGGTGACCGCCTTTGCCATCGAGATGACCGAGGCCGAGGAGACGCGCGACACCCTGCGTCGCCACGTCGAGGCCCATGACGAGACACTGAACCATCTGGCCGACGCGGTGGCCATCTTCGGCCCGTCCAAGCGGCTGGCCTTCCACAATACGGCCTTCCAGACCCTGTTCGACCTGGACCCGGCGTGGCTGGACGAGCGGCCGACCCATGCGGAGCTGCTGGACCGGCTGCGTCAGCGCCGGCTGCTGCCCGAGGTGATCGACTATGCCGGCTGGCGGGCGCGCGAGCTGGAATTCTATGGCGCGACCGAGGCCACCCCCGACGACAGCTGGTCGCTGCCCGACGGACGGACGCTGCGCGTGGTGCGCCAGCCGCACCCCCTGGGCGGCATATTGTTGATCTTCTCGGACATCACCGACGAACTGAACCTGCGCAGCCGCTTCAACGGTCAGATCCAGGTACAGCGGGCGACGCTGGACAAGCTGAATGACGCGGTCGCGGTGTTCGGCTCGGACGGTCGGCTGCGCCTGCACAATGAGGCCTTCTCGACCTTCTGGGGGCCGTCGGCGCACCGGTTCGACCCTCAGGCCGATTTCGAGGCTGTGGCCGAGATCTGCCGCAAGGTGCTGCCGGACGCCGGGTTGTGGCTGGGGCTGAAGGCGCGGGTCGCCGATCCCGATCCCGAAAGCCGGGTGGCCGTGTCGGGCGAGGGGCGGACCGTCGACGGCCGGATCGCCGCCTGGCAGACCCGGCCGCTGCCGGACGGGGCAACGCTGGTCGCCTTTTCCGATGTGACGGCGCAGCGGGCGCTGGAGCAGGCGCTGGCCGAGCGAGAGGCGGCCCTGGCCGAGAGCCAGGCGCTGAAGCGCGAATTCGTCGGCAGTGTCTCGTATGAATTGCGGACGCCGCTGACCACCATCGTCGGCTATTCCGAACTGCTGGAGGCCTCGGGCGAGCTGCCGGATCGCAGCCGCCAGCATGCCGGCGCCATCCGCGTGGCGGCCACCCAGCTGGCCCGTTCGATCGACGATGTGCTGGACATGGCCCAGATCGATGCGGGTGAGATGGACCTGTCGATCCAGCCGATCCGTCTGGCCGATCTTCTGGGCGAGGCCGCCGAGGCGGTGCGACCCCGGATCGAAGGCCGGGGAGCGCGGCTGACGGTCAATATTCCGCGTGGAATCGGCGAGATCGAGGCCGACCGCACCCGGGTGGCCCAGGCGCTGGATCATCTGCTGGACAATGCGGCGCGGGCCGTGTCCGAAGGCGGGCTGGTGACGCTGGAGGCTGTCGCCGGCGAGGGCGAGGTGCGTCTGCGGGTGTCCGACACCGGGCGCGGCATCCCCTATCATCTGCAGCCGCATGTGTTCGACCGGTTCGTACGCCGCGAACGGGGTGGTCCGGTGGTGGGTCTGGCCCTGACCAAGGCGCTGGTCGAACTGCACGGCGGCTGGGCCGAGGTGGAGAGCGTGCCGGGCGAGGGCGCGACTTTCAGCCTGCACCTGCCCCGGGTGACGGCGGCGGGCCAGGATCTGGAACGCTTTGACACGGCGGGCCCGGCTCACTAACCCGTCGCGGCATCGCTGCCGAGGGAAAGACCATGGCCAGACCGCTTCTGAAGACCGCCCTGATCTATGATTTCGACGGGACCCTTGCCCGCGGAAACATGCAGGAGGTCAGCTTCATCCCCTCGGTCGGCATGGAGAAGGGCGCCTTCTGGGAAGAGGCCGAGACCCTGACGCGCGAGGCCGATGGCGACGGCATCCTGATGTATATGCAGTTGATGCTGCAGCGGGCGCGCGAGAACGATGCGCCGATCACGAAGCGGACGCTGCGCGACCACGGCCATGATGTGAAGCTGTTCGACGGACTGAAGACCGACCTGACCGGGCCCGGCTGGTTCGACCGGATGAATGCCTTTGGCCGCCGCTACGGGCTGGATATCGAGCACTATATCGTCTCGGCCGGGCTGGAGGAGATGATCGACGGCTGCCCGATCCGCGATGAGTTCCACCACGTGTTCGCGTCGAAATTTGTCTATGACAAGGACGGGGTGGCCGTCTGGCCGGCGGTCGGCGTCAACTACACCACCAAGACCCAGTATCTGTTCCGCATCAACAAGGGCGTGCTCAACCACTATGAGCATGACCGCATCAACCGCTTCATCCCCGATGCCGAGCGGCCGGTGCCGTTCGAGCGGATGATCTTCCTCGGCGATGGCGACACCGATGTGCCGACCATGAAGATGATGCACACCAAGGGCGGCTTCTCGATCGCCGTCTATGACCCCCGCAACAGCGAGCGCGACCAGCAGAAGATCTATTCGCTGATCAGCGAGGACCGGGTGAATTTCGTCGCGGCAGCGGACTATCGCGAGGGCTCGCCGCTGGATCTGATCGTCAAGGGCCTGGTCGGCCGGATCGCCGTCAATGCCGGGACGATGCCCGCGGGCTGAGGGTCTGCATCCGATCCGGGGATTGGTGGCGACTAACCGGTGAAGGGGTGTGCGGGCGGTGGTCGCTGCCGCCCGATCTGAGGAGGACTGCCCATGCCGATCGCACTCTTTGTGAAGGCCGTCGCGATCTGTGTGGGCCTGCTGGCGCTGACCGTGACTGCGGCCCCCGTCCGGGCCCAGGAGACGGTGGCCGATGCCGCCATCGAGGTTACGGCCGTGCCCGGCATTCCGCATGCACAGGTCTGGCGGATGGCAGGGGAAGAGGCGCGGCCCGTGGTCGTCATCCTGCACGGGGCCGACGGCGGCGATGCTGCGGGCCGGGTGATGGGGCCAATGCTGGCGCGGCTGGGCTATGCAGCGGTCGGCCTGCCCTATTATTCGCCGGACTGGGGGGACTATGGACCGCCGCCGCAGTTCCCGGACCTGCCCGGCAGCTTCCTCGACATCCGTGTCGATCAACTCGTCGATCTGCGCCGCGCGCTGGGCACCATGTCGGGCGTGGACGTTGAGCGGTTCGCCCTGTTCGGTGGCTCCAAGGGGTCGGAGTTCGCCCTGATTGCCGCCAGCCGCTATCCGTGGATCGACGCCGTGGTCGCCTACACGCCGTCGGACGTGGTGTGGGAGGGCTGGGGGCTGGAGGTCATCGAGGCCGAAGGCACACGCTCTTCCTTCTCGTTTGACGGCGAGGCCCTGCCCTTCATGCCCTACCGCGGCTTTGTCGACGGGCTGCTGGCCGGAGATGCGGCGGACCTGCGGGCCATCCATGAGAACGGGCGGGCCGATCATCCCGAGCGCGAGGCCGCGGCCCGCATTCCCGTCGAAGCCTATGCCGGGCCGGTGCTGTTGATCGCCGGGGAACAGGACGCCCAGTGGAACTCGGCCCGTCAGGCCCGCAACATCGTGGCTTCACGCGAGGCGGCGGGTCTTGTGACCGAGGCCCTGATCTATCCCGGGGCCGGACACGATCTGATCGGCGACGGCGGCCCACGTGAGGCGCACCGCAGCGGCGGCACGCCCGAGGCCAATGCGGCCGCCCGGGCCGAGGCCTGGCCTCGGGTCGTGGCTTTCCTGGCCCGGCACCTGCAGCCCTGAGGGATCAGCGGCCGCCGGCGCGCTGCCAGGCGTCGCGGACGGCGATCAGGCGAGAGGGCACCAGCCCCTTGAGCGGGGCCCCCTCGCCGGAGCGCTTCAGGCCCGCCTCCATGCCCTTTTGCCAGACGATCTGGACCGGGGTGGCGATACCGGTCGGCAGGTCCACAATGAAGGCCTCGCGCGGCAGGCTGACCGTCCGGTCCAGCCGGATGCGCAGGCCCGAGCGTGACTGGTCGATCAGCCGGCAGGTGTGTTCGACCGCCGGCGCCACCATCAGGGCGCGGCCTTCGATCGGGCTGCGGGGTTCAAGGCGACGCTCCAGACTCATGCCGATATAGGGCCCGGCACACGGTTTCGATCCAGTTTAACGGTGACATCTGCCGTGATGCCGCTCGCCAGCATGCGCCGGGTGATGCGCTCGAAATACTGGATGAAGTCGGCCAGACGCGTGCGCTCTTCGGCGGGCAGGTCGGCGGGATCGAGGTCCAGGAGGTCGGCCTCCTGTTGGCAGCGCCAGTCGAGCACGACGTCGAACGACGGGGCCTGAAGGAACAGGATGGCGTCGAGGCTGTCGGCGAAGGCGCGGTAAGGCCCGGCGACGAACTCATTGATGGCCGCCCGCCAGCGCCCGTCGACGTCGCGGGCCTGTTCCAGCGCATTGACGGGTCGGTCGAGGGCGGCTGCATCTTCGGGAAGGACGCCGAGGCACCAAGCGTCGATCAATATGGCCGAGGGTCGTCCGCGAAACGGACGCCAGCGATCCTTTGGCAGACGGTCGTCGCCGCGCTTGTCGAAGTCCGGCAGCCAGGTCGTGTCGTCGGGTCCGGCCGCCGAGAGCTGATCCATCAGGTCCTCCAGCATTCCCAGGTCATGCGTGCCGGGCGGCCCCCGCATGAGGAACAAGGGGTGGACGTCGCGGGCCATGGCCTCGCGCTCGGCCCGGGTCAGATAGACATCATCGATGGAAATCTGGGCGGCCCCGAAGGCGTGGGCGGCGGCCCGCGCCAGGGTGGTCTTGCCCGACCCTTGCGCCCCGACGATGGCGATGCGCGCGGGGCGTCCGTCGGGCGCCGCCTCGATCAACCGTCCGACGAGGGCGAGAAGGTCCGGCGCGATCCGGGGACCGGACACTTCAGTGCTGGTTTTCAGGCAGGCGCACGATCAGCCCGTCCAGATCGTCGGACACCCGGATCTGGCACGACAGGCGCGAGTTCGGCTCGACGTTCTCGGCGAAGTCCAGCATGGACTCCTCCATGGCGCTGGCCCGCCCGGTTTCGGCGGCAAAGGCCTCATCGACATAGACATGGCAGGTGGCGCAGGCGCAGGCCCCGCCGCAGTCGGCATCAATGCCGGGCACATTGTTGCGGATCGCCCCCTCCATGACGCTGAGGCCATTCTTGACCTCCACGACATGTTCGGTGCCGTCATGCTCGATATAGGTGATCTTCGCCATCAGGCCTCGGCCCTGGCCTTCTTGCGCGTGGGCGAGACCATGAGCTTCTTGGTTTCGGCGATGGCCTTGGCCGGGTTCAGGCCCTTGGGACACACCTGGGCGCAGTTCATGATGGTGTGGCAGCGATAGAGCTTGAACGGGTCCTCAAGGTCGTCGAGGCGCTTGTCAGTGGCGTCGTCGCGGCTGTCGGCGATCCAGCGATAGGACTGCAGCAGGGCGGCCGGGCCGAGGTATTCGGTCTGGTTCCACCAGTAGCTGGGGCAGGAGGTCGAGCAGCAGGCGCACAGGATGCACTCGTACAGACCGTCCAGCTTCTCGCGGTCCTCGGGGCTTTGCAGGCGCTCGGTGGTCGGGTCCGGTTCGTCTGACTGAAGATAGGGCTGGATCGAGTCGTACTGGGCGTAGAACAGGGTCAGGTCGGTGACCAGATCCTTGACCACCGGCTGGTGCGGCAGGGGCGCGATCGAGATGTTCGACGAGGAACATTCGTCCCAGCCCTTGGTGCAGGCCAGGGTGTTGCGCCCGTCGATGTTCATCGAGCACGAGCCGCAGATGCCCTCGCGGCACGAGCGCCGGAACGACAGGGTCGGGTCGATGGTGTTCTTGATGTGGATCAGGGCGTCCAGCAGCATCGGGCCGTGGTCGTCGGCCGAGACCTCGAACACATCCCAGCGCGGATTGGCATCCACCTCGGGGTCGTAGCGATAGACCTTGTAGGTCTTGACGTTCTTCGCCCCCTTGGGGGCCTTGTGCACCTTGCCACGCTGGGGCTGTGAGGCACGGGGGAGAGTGAGTTCAGCCATCAGAGGACGCCCTTGGAATCCTGACCCGTCACGCCGTACCAGTCGACCTTGCGGGTGAAATACATGACCGCGGCGATGGCCGCGAAACTGGCGAGTGCGCCGACCAGCAGCGCATAGTCTTCCAGCCGCATCAGCACATAGATGAGGCCATAGAGGAAGGTGAAGGCGACAAGGGCGCGCACGCCCTGGGCGCGACTGTCGAAGGTCCAGCCGGCATAGGCCGAGATCAGGCCGACCGTGGCCGTGGCCGCCAGCGCAAAGGCGACGTCAAAGCCGGTGTGCTCGGCGATCGACAGGAGCAGCATGTAGAAGATCACCTGGGCCAGGCCCACGAGCACATACTGGGCCGGGTGAACACGGCGTCCGGTGGTCGTCTCGAACAGGAAATAGGCCAGGAACACCAGGCCGATGAACATGGGCGCGTATTTCAGCGACCGGCCGACTGACTGATAGGGGTTGGACGGTTCAATAAAGCTGACGCCCAGTTCCGACTGTCCCAGACGGGCGAGGTCGACCGGTGTGCCCTCGGCGGGTACGCCCCGGGCGATGAAGGGCACACTCCAGGACGCCGCGAAGCCGGGCTCGTCCGCCTCGCCCTGCTGCGTGGGCAGGAAGCCGCCATTGTAGGAGGGATGGGGCCAGTCACCCCGGATGACGGCCTCGGTCGTGCCGGCAAAGGGCACCACGGCGATGCGCGACGCCCCGGAAAAGCGGGTGCTGCCTGTAAGGGACAGGGTCCCGGCGGCCCGGTCAGTGGCGGTAAGCGGCGTGCCGAACAGTTTGAGCTCCGACCCGGTCGCATACTCGCTGCGTCGGCTCGGGGCTTCGGACGGGTTGAGGCTGACGGTGCTGTCCAGCTTGGACGGTGTCAGGGTGGCGGTGCGGTCGGGCAGGACCAGGGTCAGGTCGGCCCGCGCGCCCCGGGCATCCGAGGCACCCAGCACGATCTCGGCCCGGCTCCAGTCGGGGACGGCGCCGGCAGGCAGGTCGCGCGCCGCGGCCTCCATGTCGAAGGTCGCCCGATAGTCCAGCCGGGCGTCATAGACGGTGACGCGGAACAGGGAGCGGCGACGGACCTCGGACTCGGTGGCCGCCTCCACCCGTCCCTCGGTCGGGAAGATGTACCAGAGGCCCTGGGTGGCCCGGGGGGCCGGGGTTTCGCCGTTCGAGGCGTCCAGTACCGATTGCGGCTGGGTATAGGGCAGGGCGATGACCGGACCCAGGAAGGTCTGGGGCCCGCCCATCAGGGCGCCGATCTCGGTCGCCACGCTTTCGGCGCGGTTGCTGCGGTCCATCAGCAGGCCGAACACCATCATGGCCGGAATGCTCATCAGGAAGGCGAGCGCGCAGACCAGCAGCAACTTCAGCCCCAGCGACCGGCGCGGCAGCGCGGGAAGCCCGGAGGCGACGGGCTCTGGCGGGGGCGGCGGTACGGCGGTTCGAGGGGTGCGGGCCATGGCTTGGACTCAGTACACCCGGGCCTTGGGTTTGATGTAGTCGATCTCGTCGGTGAGGGTGAAGTCGTGAACGGCACGATAGTCGATTTTCACCCGCTGGCCCGGGGTCTTCCACGCGAGGGTGTGCTTCATCCAGTTGGCGTCATCGCGGTCGGGGAAGTCCTCACGGGCGTGGGCGCCCCGGCTTTCCTTGCGGTTGGCCGCGCTTTCGATGGTGACGGCGGCCTGGGCGATCAGATTGTCGTACTCCAGGGTCTCGATCAGGTCGGTGTTCCAGATCATGCCGCGGTCGGTGACCCGGATGTCGCCGATGGCGTCGTCGATGGCGCGCAGTTTGGCGACGCCCTCGTCCAGCGTCTTGCCGGTGCGGAAGACGGCGGCATCGGACTGCATGGCCTTCTGCATCGACAGGCGCAGCTCGGCGGTCGGGGTCGAGCCCGAGGCGTTGCGGAACCGGTCCAGACGGGCGATGTGGGCGTCGGTCGCCGAGGCCGGGGCGTCGGGCACCTTCGCGGCCTTGTCGACCACCTCACCGGCACGCAGGCCAGCGGCGCGACCGAATACCACGAGGTCAGTCAGGGAGTTGGAGCCCAGACGGTTGGCTCCGTGAACCGAAACGCAGGCGGCCTCGCCCACAGCCATCAGGCCGGGCACCACGACACTGCCATCGTCGCCGGCCTTGGTCAGGACCTCGCCGTGATAGTTGGTCGGGATGCCGCCCATATTGTAGTGGACGGTCGGCAGCACCGGGATCGGCGCCCTGGTCACATCGACCCCGGCGAAGATCTTGGCCGACTCGGAAATGCCCGGCAGGCGCTGGTGCAGGACCTTGGGGTCCAGGTGGTCGAGGTGCAGGAAGATGTGGTCCTTGCCCGGACCCACGCCGCGGCCTTCGCGGATCTCGATGGTCATCGAGCGGCTGACGACGTCGCGGCTGGCCAGATCCTTGGCCGAGGGGGCATAGCGCTCCATGAAGCGCTCGCCTTCGGAGTTGGTCAGATAGCCGCCCTCGCCGCGGGCCCCCTCGGTGATCAGGCAGCC
>CAXICH010000040.1:0-13149 GCA_964022245.1 uncultured Alphaproteobacteria bacterium | reverse complement strand
GATGACAGTTTCGAGGGCCGCGGCATCGCGACCCCGGCCGAGGACAAGGTTATCGCCTATCTGTCCGAGGCCTTCGCCGGGGCGGGCTTCGAACCCGGCGGAGAGAACGGCGGCTGGACCCAGGCCGTGACCCTCAACCGCTTTGCCGTCAGCGATGTCAGCGCCTCGTTCGCGGACGACGGTGAGAGCCGCGCCCTGACCCAGGGCGAGCAGATCGTCATCTCGACCCGGCGCCCGGCCGACCTTGTCGAGCTGGACGGCGTGCCGATGGTGTTCGTCGGCTATGGCACGACGGCGCCCGAGCGTGAGTGGGACGACTTCAAGGACGTCGATGTCCGCGGCAAGATCATCGTGGTTCTGGTCAATGATGCCGACTACGAACAGCCCGAGCTGAACACCTTTAACGGCCGCGCCATGACCTATTACGGGCGCTGGACCTACAAATACGACGAGGCGGCTCGCCGCGGCGCCGCCGGTGTGCTGGTGGTGCACGAGACGGCCCCGGCGTCCTACGGCTGGACCACGGTCAAGAATTCCTGGACCGGACCGCAGTTCGACATCGTTCGCGCCAATGCGGCTGCCGAGCGCGTGCCGCTAGAGGGCTGGATCCAGCGCGACGTCGCCGTCGACCTGTTCCAGCGGGCCGGCCTCGATTTCGAGGCCCTGAAGGTGCAGGCCCGCAGCCGCGATTTCCGGCCCGTGACGCTGGAGGGCCAGACCCTGGACGCCAGCTACCGCGTGTCGACCAGCCAGATCGAAACCCACAATGTCGTGGCCCGCCTGCCGGGCACGACCCATGCGGACGAGACCATTCTCTACACCGGTCACTGGGATCATATCGGCGTGGGTGACCCGGATGCCGAGGGCGATCGCATCTTCAACGGCGCCGTCGACAACGCGTCGGGTATCGCGGGCCTGATCGAGATCGCCCGGCTGTACGGAAGCGGCCCGACGCCCGAGCGCTCGATCGTCATCATCGCCTTCACCGCCGAGGAAAGTGGTCTGCTGGGCTCGGAATTCTATGCGGCCAACCCGCTCTATCCGCTGGAAACCACGGTCGCCGGCTTCAATCTGGATGCCATGAATGTTTATGGGCGGCTGAGCGGACTGGGCGTCACCGGCTATGGCCAGTCGACGCTCGACGAACGGCTCGAGGTCGTGGCAGCGACCCAGGGCCGGGTGATCGTGCCGGACACCAACAATGCCGCCGGGACCTATTTCCGTTCGGACCACTTCCCGCTGGCCAAACGCGGTGTGCCCATGGCCTACCCCAAGGGCTCGGGTGACTTCCGTGACGAGCCGGTGGCCGAGCGTCAGGCGCTGCGCGACGAGTATGGCGCCCGCCGCTACCACCAGGCCGCAGATGAGTGGATGCCCGAAATGGATTTCCGCGGCGCGGCCGAGGATCTCGAGGTCGTCTACGCCGTGGGTCTGGCCCTGGCCAACAGCCGCGACTGGCCCGGCTGGAAGGACGGGTCCGAGTTCGGACCGGTGCGTGAGGAAAGCGCCGCCGCCCGCCGCTGATCCGTCAGCGGCACATGACGAAAACTTAACGGGCGCACTGTGGGCCGAGGCCTAGAGTGCGCCCGAAATTCAATCCGGAGTTCCCCCATGTTCCGTCGTCTGCTGGGTGGCGTCGCCGCCGCCGCCGTCCTCCTGTCCGCCGGCGCCAGTCTCGCCCAGGACATCTCGGCCGATCGCCTGTCCGACCACATCCGCGTGCTCGCCGACGACAGCTTCCAGGGCCGCGTCCCCGGTCAGGTCGGCGAGGCGATGACGCTGGAATATCTGCAGGGTCAGTATGAGGCCATGGGCCTTCAACCCGGCGGTCCCGACGGCCAATGGCTGCAACCCGTGACCCTGTTCCGTTTTACCCCGGCCCGCGCGGCGGTCGCCAGCTGGACCGGCCCTGATGGGGTCGCCCATGCCCTGACCGCCTCCGACATCCAGCTGCGTTCCTCGAACGACAGCGGTCGGGTCGAGATCACCGATGCGCCGGTCGTCTTCGCCGGCTACGGCATCACCGCGCCCGAGCGGGGCTGGGACGACTACGGCGACCTCGATGTGACCGGCAAGGTCGTGATCGTGCTGGCTGGCGAACCGGAAGGCGAGCTGTTCCGGGGAGATTACAACTCCGCCTATTCCAGCGGTGGCTACAAGAAGATGGAGGCCCTGCGTCGCGGCGCGGTCGGCGTCATCACCCTCGTGCTGGATTCGGCCAGCTGGCAGGGCATGGCCGGCCGTCCGGCCCGCACCCGCACCACGGTCGAAGGCCTTGATCCGATCCCCTTCACCGGGACCATGGGCGCAGGGACGGCGATGCAATGGGGGTCGGCCGGCGGCGTCGACCACGGGGCCATGGCGACGGTCGATACCGGACAGTTCAGGGCCATCGAACTGACCGGTGTCCGCCTCAGCGTCGACATCGCGGAAGACCGCGAAGAGATCCACACCTACAATCTGCTCGCCAAAATCGAAGGGTCGGAAGACCCGGACGAGGTTGTGATCTTCTCGGCGCACTGGGACCACGTCGGCGTCGGTTCGCCTGATGCCCATGGCGATACCATCTTCAACGGCGCCTGGGACAATGCCTCGGGCACGGCCGGCATTCTGGAGCTGGCGCGCGCCTTCTCGCTGGCGCCGCAGCCCAGGCGCACCGTGGTCTTCGCCCATATGGCGGCCGAGGAAATGGGCCTGCTGGGCGCCTATGCCTATTCGGTCAATCCGGTCTATCCGCTGGAAACCACGGTCGCAGATCTGAACATCGACATGCTGCCGCTCAGCGGCCCGACCCGGGATGTGGCCATCTTCGGCTTCGGCCAGAACTCGCTGGAGGATGATCTGGCTGTCCTCGCCGAAGCCGAGGGCCGCTATGTGACCGACGACCGCGAGCCCGAGCAGAACTATTATTTCCGCTCGGACCACTTCCCGTTCGCCCGCTCGGGCGTACCCGCCCTGATGCCGTGGCACGGGGTGGATCTGGACGAAGGCGGCGTCGAGGTCGGTCTACCGGAATACCAGGCCCTGTTCGCCCGCGACTATCACAAGCGCAGCGACGAATGGCGTGAGGACTATGACCTCCGCTCGGCGGTCGAGAACCTGACCCTGATGTACCAGCTCGCCTGGGACCTCGCCAACTCCGACCGCTGGCCGACGTGGAAGGCGGACTCAGAGTTTGGCGCCATTCGCGCCCGCTCCGACGCGGCTCGTCAATAGGTCGCTCAGATCGGCCCAGACGCTCTCGGCTGTCGGGGCTCGCCCGGCGCCCAACCCGGCCCGGCTCAGGATCCGTCCGTCGGCGAGGGTGATGCGAATGGCGTTTCCGGCGTCGGGAAGGTTCGCGAACAGCGGATCTCCCGCGACCGGGGCCAGGCGGATTTGCCCCCCGGCGCAGTCGGCCACCGCCAGCTGCCGGACGGGCGAGGACGGCGGCGCAAAGTCCGGTCCCAGCGGTTCGACCCGGTCGGGCAGGCGTGCGCCCGGTCCGAAGGCCGCCCGGCTTAGCAGGAATAACTTGGCCGCCGCGTCCCGACCGGTCAGGTCTGCAGACGGGTCGGCCTCGGCAAACCCCGCCGCCTGCGCCTCGGCCAGCGCCGCCTCAAACGGATGCCCTGCCGCCAGCCGGTTCAGCAGGAAATTGACCGTGCCGTTCAGCACCGCCTCGATTCGTCGGATCGGCCCCAGCGCCCGCGCTAGGCTGACCGTCTCCAGCATCGGGACACCCCCGCCGACCGCCGCCGAGTATCGCAACGTCGCCCCCGTCGCCGTCGCCAGCGCCGACAGCCCATCGGGGTCCGAGGCCACCGCCTGCTTCGAGGCGCTGATGACATGAACACCCCGCACCAGTGCTGCCCGAATGAGCGCCAGCGACACCGAGGCGTCGGACAGGGTGTCGACCACCACATCCGGCTCCCGCGCCAGCAAGGCCGCGGGATCGGTGACCACCAGCTCCGGGTCCGGATCCGGCGACCGGACCTTGCCGGGGCTCTGCACCAGCACGCCCACCAGCGCGATGTCGGGCCGGTCCAGCAGGCGCGGCAGGACACCGCCGCCCACCACGCCGCATCCAGCCAGGGCAACGCGCAGCGGTCCGCTCGCTGCGGGGAGGGGCTCGAGCGGCAACCGGCTCAAGGGAAGGGCGGTCATCTCAAGCGGCCTTTCGCTGGTCGGAGACAAGCGCGGCACGGGCCAGACCGGCGGCCAGTTCGGCGCGCAGGTCCTCGACATGCTCCAGCCCGATCGACAGGCGCAGCAGGCCCTCGGTGATGCCGGCGGTTTCGCGGGCCTCGGGCGTCATGGCGGCGTGGGTCATGCCCGCCGGATGGGCGATCAGGCTTTCAACCCCGCCGAGGGATTCGGCGAGGGTGAAGACCTGCAGGCCTTCGACAAGCGCCCGGACGGCGTCCCGACCGCCCTCCAGCTCGACACTCAGCATGGCGCCGAACCCGGCCTGCTGACGCTTTGCCAGCGCATGCCCCGGGTGGTCGGACAGCCCCGGATAGTGGACGGCCCGGACCCCCGGTTGCCGGACCAGCCATTCGGCCAGATCACCCGCCGTCGCCTGCTGCCGCTCAATGCGGACGAACAGGGTGCGCAGGCCGCGCAGGGTCAGCCAGGAATCGAATGGCGCGCCGGTCGTGCCCAGACAGTTCGCCCACCACGCCAGCCGCTCGTGGTCCTCCAGGGTGGCGCTGACGACCGCCCCGCCGACCACATCTGAATGGCCGTTGATGAACTTGGTCGTCGAGTGGATCACCCAGTCGGCTCCCAGCGCGATCGGCTGCTGCAGGGCCGGGGACAGGAAGGTGTTGTCGACGGCGACCTTGGCGCCCGCGGCGTGGGCCGCCCGGCTGACCGCGGCGATGTCTGTCAGGCGCATCAGCGGGTTGGACGGGGTCTCGACGAGCAACAGTTTCGGCTGGCGGGCGAGCGCTGCGTCGAACGCGATCACGTCGGCGAAGTCGACAAAGGCCACCTCGAAATGGCCCCGTCTGGCGCGGGCGTTCAGCAGGCGATGGGTACCGCCATAGCCGTCGTGTGGCGCGATCACGAGGTCGCCGGGCGACAGCTCACTGAGGACCAGATCGACGGCCGCCATGCCGCTGGCGGTAACGACGGTGCCGGCTCCGCCCTCCAGCGCCGTCAGGGCCTCGCCCAGCAGGTCGCGGGTCGGGTTGCCCGAGCGGCTGTAGTCATAGCGGCGTTTCCCCTCCAGCCCGTCAAAGCTGTAGTTGGCGCTCAGGTGCAGGGGAGGCATGACGGCGCCGTGCGCGGGGTCCTGATCGATGCCGACGCGGGCGAGGCGGGTGGCGAGGTCATGGGCGGAGGTCGGACAGGTCATGCGGCAATCTCGGAAAGACAACAGGAAAGGGGTTCGGCAAGCGCCGAGGCGATCAGGTTGGCGACGACAGCCTCTTCCTTGAGGAAGCCGTCGTGGCCGTAGAGGGACGGCGCGCGGACGAGGGTGCGAAGGTTCGGGAGGCTCTCGGCCAGTGCTTCGAGATCGGCGATCGGCACCAATTGGTCCGAGGTGAAGCCGAGGAGGGTGGTCGGCACGGTGACGGCTTCCGGATCGACCCGGTGCCGGTCCAGCGAGTCCGACAGGCTGATCCAGCGTTCCGCCGTCATGCGTGGCACATAGGCCCGGCCCCGGGCCTTCAGATAATCGCAGACGGCATAGGGGGCGCCGGCGCAGTCCGGTGCCGCGTCCTGACCGAAACGGAGGTCCAGTTCGTCCGGGGTCCGGTAGGTCGTCATGGCCAGTTCACGGGCCATGGCAACGGCCTCGGCGGGGCGTCCTGTCTCAATTCCGAAAGCGAGGAGGCGGCGCTGGATGCCGCGCAGGGCGGTGGCATGGGCTGCGGGGCGATGAGGGGCCGAGATGGCGATCAGCTGCTTCAGCCGTTCGGGGAAGGTCGCGGCAAAGGCCAGTCCGACCATGCCCCCGTAGGAGGCGCCGATCAGGGCCTCCAGCCGGGGGATGCCCAGATGATCGAGCGCGGCTGCAAGGGCGCGGGCCTGATCCGTCGGGGTCAGGGTGCGGATCGCGGTCTCACCGGGCCCGGGCAAGAGGTCGACGCCCAGCACCTGATGGCGGTCCAGATCGACCGGCCCACCCGGGCGCACGATTCGGGGCCACCAGGCGGCGCGACCGTCGCCGACATCCGCCACGCGTCGGTCCGACGAGATGCCGCCAAGGACGGCGAAGACGGGTGCCCGCTCCGGACCGAAGCGGCGCAGGTGCACTCTGGCCTCTGTCAGCGGCTGACCGTCGCTGAGGCAAAACCCCGGGAGGGGCACGGTGTGGTCCCGCCAGGCGGGGAGGGTGGGAGAGGAAAAGACAGCAGGCACGACACGACGAACTCCGCCCATCGAGTACCCGTGCGTGGATCGACCCGTGAAACGTCGGGACCTCCGAAGAGGCCGTCGCTTCACTCATCTCTCGCGGACCGGGTCGTGAGACCATGATCCTCGCAGGAGTTGGCACCATCTCGCGAAGAGGGTCTCTTCGCGAAGGTTGCCCCGGCGTCAAAGGGCCTATCCCTCGACCGGTCTTGATGAGTGACTTAAGCGTGGCGACGGCTGGCGCAGCCGTCAAGCAGAAAAATGGTCAGCTACCGGAAGTGGCATCCATGATGACCGTCCGGGCTTCGATCAGCGCCGCATCGGTGGTGGTTTCGCCCGCATGGATTCGGTCGGCCAGGCCCATCAGGGTAGGGCCGGTGACGGATCCGGCATTGGCCTCTTCCTCGACGTGGATGCCGCCGTCACGGGCGATCACCTCGTCCCACAGGTCGCGAACACCGGCCCAATAGGTCTGGGTATCGGCCCAGTAGGCATCGCCGGGGGCGGCATCGTAGCCATCCCATTCGCGATAGGTGTTGACCACGTCTTCGTGCACGATCACCTGACCCTCGCCGTCATCGCCCTGGGCGCCGGACATCTTGAGGTTGTCCTGAATATGCACCCAGCCGAAGGGCGTCAGGGCGTGACGGTTGGTCCCGACATAGCGGTCATAGACCGGATCGCGCACCGCATCGCGGCGGGCGAGCGGACGCAGGGTCGGCGCCGAAGCCCATTCGGTCATACCGTGGTCATAGGTCCAGACGCCGACGCCGCCGTAGCGGGGCGAGTCGTCGGTCTGCCAGACTGTCTGGGACCAGGCGCCCTTGCGCTGGTCTTCCGACACCGGCGTCAGCACCCACTGGTCGGGCCCCGCATAGGTCAGCACCGTTTCCGGCTCATAGACCCAGTCCTGACGCCAGTGCTTGATGACAAAGGTCTGGCCCTCGTGGTCCATGACCAGGATGTGCTGCAGGCTGATGCGGGTGCCGTCGTCATAGACGACCCGCACGATCTCGTTGCCGCCCGACAGTTTCTCGTCCAGCGGCTCATAGCCGTCGATGAAGGGCACAGTCTCGCGCATGTCGAACCGCACGCGAAACTGCCCGGCCTGGGACAGGATGGCCTGACGGTCGCGCTGGAATTTCGCATCGGCCGTAGCCTCTGCAGGCGCCTGTGCGAGCGCGGTCGCGGGAAGGGCGGCGACCGGCAGACAGGTGCCGATCAAAAGGGCGGCGGCAAGGGCGGCGCGCATGGGGGGCATCTCCAACATGAAACTCATTCGCATTATCGCTCTCCGGCTTACAGACGCAAGGTCAGGGAGATCGAAACATTGCGCCCGGGCTGGGTATAGGCGTCCAGCACGGTCGAAGTGGTCGACAGGCCGGAGACGTCGCTCCACCAGCCATAGGTTTCGTCGAACACATTGAAGACGCCGATGCGAGCAATGACCGTGTCCGTCACATTCCAGTAGCCGGTCAGGTCGAACAGGGTGAAGTCGTCGCCAACGTAGCAGTTCGGCGAGCAGGCCAGCCCGGTGGTGTCCGCCGCGTCCTTGGCCTCGGACCAGGTGACGATGGCCTGACCCCCGAAGGCGCCCGACGGGGCATCCCAGCCCACGCCGGCGACGACCTTGAGCGGGTCGATGCTGGGCAGGGCTGTGGTGGTGCCCGCCGTGGTCTGATCCCCCTCCGCCCAGGCGGCCGACACACGGGCGCTGAGACCGTTGTCCCACGACGCGTCGCTGCGAAACTCCAGCCCCTTCACCTCGACGTCGGTGAAGTTGACGTACTGGAAGACCGCCGGATCTGTCGGGGTAAAGGCGCCTGACACGACCTGCTGGCTGATGAAGTCCTCATAGTCGGCCTGGAAGGCCACGGCCTGCAGGGCCATGCGGCCGCCGCCCCAGACCGGAACCTCGCGCAGGCGAAGGCCCGCCTCGAGGCTCCGGCTGGTCTCCGGCTTCAGGTCGGGATTGGGCGCGGAAATATAGCCGAAGGCGAGGTTGCCGAAGGCGCTGTTCACCTGCGACGGGGTCGGGGCCTTGAAGCCTTCGGCCCAGGAGGCGAACAGGCCAAAATTGTCATTGGCCCACCAGACGACACCCAGCTTGGGTGACAGGCGGCTGTCCTCCTGATCGGCCTGGGGGCCCGTGAACAGGGGATCATCGGCCGTCGTCAGCTCATAGGCGTCATACCGCAGGGCCGGGGTGATACGCAGCGATCCGCCCGCCAGCACAATCTCGTCCTGAATGAACAGGCCGGACAGCGTGTAGTCCGTCTCCGGGAAGGGGCTGGAGGGGAAGGTCTCTCCGAAGGGCGGCACGGTGCCATCACGCACACCGCTCTGGGGGGTTTCGGACCAGTCCCCGCCGAAGATCAGGCGGTGCTCGACCGGGCCGGACGTCAGCGTACGGCGGCCCTGCGCGGCCAAGCCCATGACATCATTGTCGAAGGTGTTGTCGCGCGTGCGGTCTGCGGCGGGCTCACGATCCTCGAAGGTGAACTGGCGGGTCCCGGACTCCTGCCGGTAGATGGCGAGGGAGGCCTCATCCAGGCCGGGCAGGGCTTGGGTGCGCCAGTCCAGGCCGATGCGCTGGCGCGTGGTCTCGTCTGCGGCGCGCAGGTCCAGAACCGAAGCGCTGCGGCCTGACAGCACATTGGCGTCGACATCCGAGCTGTAGGACTCCCAGGTGAGGCCCAGACGGTGGTCGGGGGCGACCTCCCAGACCAGTTTGGCCAGCAGGGCGTCGGAACTGAATTCCTGGGGGTTGGGCTCGGTCCGGGCGGCGCCATCTCCGCCCACCGTGCCCTGGTTGTCGGTTTCCGACGCATCGCGGTGGGTCCAGGCAACCAGACGGGACAGGGCGCCGTCCCGACCGGCGAACGACAGGCCCGTGGCGACGCTCTCGTCTGCCGAGCCGTAGGCGACGCGGGCCCGGGCGGTCCAGTTGCGGCTGGCGCCCAGCATGTCGATCGGGTCCTTGGTCGTGGAGGAGACCGCACCGGCGACACCGTCCGAGCCATAGAGGGCCGAAGCCGGGCCGCGCAGAATCTCGACCGACTTCATCAGGTCCAGATCGGAGTAGCCGCCCCGGCCAACGCTCTGCGGGCCGAAGGCATAGCCGTCGGGGGTTCGCACGCCGTCGACGACGATCAGCACACGATCACCGCCCAGACCGCGGATGGTGAGGCCCGCATTGCCGTCACGGCCGGTCGCGCCCAGGGCCGCGCCGAAACGTGCTGGCTGGCTGCGGACGCTCACGCCCGGCTCGAACCGGACCAGATCCTTGATGTCAGTATAGAGATTTTGTTCGATCTCCCGGGCCGTGATGACGGTGACGGTGGCGGGGGTCTCATCCACGCGGGTCGCAGAGCGGGTCGCCAGCACGGTGATGGGATCGAGAGTCACCGGGTCCAGGATCGGGCCCGAGACCGGCTGGACCTGGGCCATGACCGGCGCAGCGGAGGCGAGGCCGGCAAGGGCGGTGGTAAGGAGAAGGCCGGTACGCATGACAGGCCCCGGGAAGTGACGGTGAAGGTGTCGGGCAATTAGTGCGAACGATTATCAGAAGCAACCGCAATTGCGACTCGTTCTGAACACAGTCGGGGCGTGTGCGTTCAGGGGTGCATGAAAACCGTGATCCGCCTTGCCGTCTCTGCCAGCCTGGCCGCTGCTATCGCGGCCTGCGGGAATGATCCGATGGAGCCCGGGCCGGTCACGCCCGATCCTGACGCCCCGCTACCTCCGGCGGACCCCGGCCCGGCGGAGCCCACGACCCACACCGAACTGCTGGGCGACTGGGCGGCCTATCCGGCCTGGTGCGGGAACACGATGGGGGCCGAGCGGCCGGTCACCATCACGCTGACGCGCTTCGAAGGCTTTGAGAACAGCTGCGCCATCGAGGCCTCACGGCCGATCGCGGAGGGCCATGAACTGGACCTGCTGTGTCAGTCCGAGGGGCAGGAGACACGCGAAACCATCCGCGCCTCGGCCGGGGAAGATCGCCTGAGACTGTCCTATCCGGATCGCGACGGAGCGACGGTTGCCCTCACCCGCTGCCCGTCCGAATAGCCCTAGTTGAACAGGAAGTTCATGACGTCGCCGTCCTTGACGACATAGGACTTGCCCTCTGCCCGCAGCTTGCCGGCCTCGCGCGCCTTCGATTCACCGCGCAGGGCGACGTAGTCGTCATAGGCGATGGTCTCGGCGCGGATGAAGCCCTTCTCGAAATCCGTGTGGATCACGCCCGCCGCCTGCGGAGCGGTGTCGCCGACATGGATGGTCCACGCCCGGGCTTCCTTGGGCCCGACCGTGAAATAGGACTGCAACCCCAGCAGGGCATAGGCCTCGCGGATCAGGCGATTGAGCCCCGGCTCGGCCAGACCTAGGGTCTCGAGGAATTCCAGCTGCTCCGCCTCGTCCAGCACGGCCAGTTCCGAATCGATCTTGGCCGAGATGACGACCGAGTTGGCGCCGTCCCTGGCGGCCCGTGCAGCCACGAGATCGGACAGCTCATTGCCCTTGTCGGCCGAGTTCTCGTCGACATTGGCGACATAGAGGGCTGGCAGGGCGGTCAGCAGTTGCAGCATGTCCCAAGCCTTGCGGTCCTCTTTCGAGATCTCTGCGGTGCGGGCAGGCTTGCCGGCGTTCAACTGGGTCAGGGCCAGGTCGACCAGTTTCAGGCTCAGCTGGCTTTCCTTGTCCCCGGCCTTGGCGCGCTTCTCCATCTGGACGCGGCGACGCTCGAGGCTCTCGAGGTCGGCCAGCATCAGTTCGGTCTCGATGATCTCGAGGTCCGACACCGGATCGATGCGATCCTCGACATGGGTGATGTCGTCGTCGACGAAGCAGCGGGCCACGAAGGCGATGGCGTCGCAGTCCCGGATGTTGGCCAGGAACTGGTTGCCCAGACCCTCGCCCTTGGATGCGCCGCGCACCAGACCGGCGATGTCGACGAAGGTGATGCGCGAGGGGATGATCTCTTTCGAGCCGGCGATCTCGGCCAGCACCTTGAGGCGCGGCTCGGGCACGGCCACGTCGCCCGTGTTCGGCTCGATCGTGCAGAACGGATAGTTGGCCGCCTGGGCCGCCGCCGTCTTGGTGAGGGCGTTGAACAGGGTGGACTTGCCGACATTGGGCAGGCCGACGATCGCGACTTTCAGGGCCATGGAACTCTCTGGGGAACGGGTCGAGGCGAGCCTTTACCCGCTGGGCACCGGTTTGTCAGGCGCTAACCGCCCTTGAGGCCTCAGTCGGCGGCGGGAATGCCGACGCGGGCCGTGACGGCCACCGGAGGCGCCTCTTCGAAGGTGAGGGTCAGATCGACCATGTCACCCTCTGCGAGGGGGGCCGTGATCTGCATCAGCATCAGATGGTTTCCACCCGGCTTCAGGGCCGTCGCCTGTGCGGCCGGCAGGGGCAGGCCTCCGGCCATTTCGCTCATGGTCATCACACCGCCTTCAGTCGACACCTCGTGGATCTCGGCCGTCGCAGCGGCGTCGCTCGAGACCGAGACGAGGCGATCATCCGTGCTGGCGGTCAGGGTCATGTAGCAGCCGGTCACGTCGCGGCCGTTCGGGGTCGGGCGGCAGACGGCATCGCTGACCTCGACGGATGGCGTGGCCGCGTCCTGACAGGCGGCAAGGGAGAGGCAGAGCAGGGCGAGGGCGGGCAGGCGCATGGACGGCTTCCGTCGTTCGGGTGAAGGCGGGCAATGAACCCTGATGCGTCTTCCGGCAAGGGACGCGGTGTCGCGCCCGTCAGGAATGGACAGGCGCGGCCCCTCGACAGGGTCCGGGGGTCGTGTCAGCGTGGCCGCCACAAACCGCTGTATTCATGGAGTTCGCCATGTCGTTTCGTCCGGGTCTGATGGTGGGGGTCTGCGCCCTGTTGCTGACGGCGACGGCGGTATCCGCCCAGGAGCAGGTGGACAGTCGGCCCGGTGGACCGGGGCGCGTCGCCATCACCATCTACAATCAGGACATCGCCCTGGTCGAGGATGTGCGGGACCTCGACATTCCGGCCGGGCGGTCGCGACAGGAATTCCCCGGCGTGTCCGCCAGTATCCGGCCCGAAACCGTGGGCCTCAGCGGTCGCGGCCTGTCGGTGGTCGAGCAGAATTTCGACTACGATCTGCTGACGCCCGACAAGCTGATGCAGAGTGCGGTCGGTGACACGATCGGCATCGTCCGCATAAATCCGGGCACGGGCCGCGAGACGACCGAGCGGGCCCAGGTGCTGGCCGCCAACGAAGGCGTCGTGCTGCGCATCGGTGACCGGATCGAGGTCCTGCGCGATGACGGGGTCCCGACCCGGGTGATCTTTGACGAAGTGCCCGCGAACCTGCGTCCGCGCCCGACCCTGAGCGTGACCCTGGATGCGGAAGGCGGCGGCCGTCGCGAGACGACGCTGAGCTATCTGACAAGCGGCCTGTCGTGGAAGGCGGACTACGTGGCCGAATATGACGAGGCGGGCGGCAGTCTGGACCTGACCGGCTGGATCACCATCACCAATCGCTCCGGGGCGACCTTCACAGAGGCGAATACCCGCGTCGTCGCGGGAGAGGTCAATCTGATCAGCGGTGGCAGAAGTTATGGTGGTCGCAGTAGCGGGAACGGCACCCAGTTCTCGGATGGCGGCGAGGGGGTGGCGGACTACTACATCTATCCCCTGCCGGGACGCGTCACGGTCGCCAACAATCAGAACAAGCAGGTGGGACTGCTGGATGCGGTCGGAGTGCCGGCCAGCAAACGCTATCTGTTCCAGATGAACGGCTTCTCGACTTGGGAGCAGGCGCGATCGGCC
>CAXICH010000039.1:0-13181 GCA_964022245.1 uncultured Alphaproteobacteria bacterium | reverse complement strand
ACGCCCTGTACCGCGCCAGCCAGTCGGGCGTGCGCATCGATCTGGTGATCCGCGGCATCTGCTGCCTGCGGCCGGGTGTGAAGGGCCTCTCCCAGAACATCCGGGTCAAGTCGATCGTCGGCCGGTTCCTCGAACACAGCCGTATCGTCGCCTTCGCCAACGGGCGCGACCTGCCGAACGACCGGGCGAGGGTCTATATTTCCTCGGCCGACTGGATGAACCGCAACCTGGACCGCCGGGTCGAGGTGATGGCGCCGGTGCTCAACGCCACGGTCCACGACCAGGTTCTGGACCAGATCATGGTCGCCAACCTCAAGGACGATGTGCAGAGCTGGGAGCTGGATTCCGAGGGGAACTACCGCCGCCTCAAGCCGGCAGATCCCGAGCGGCCCTTCTCGGCGCACCGCTATTTCATGACCAATCCCAGCCTGTCCGGGCGGGGCAGCAAGGTGAAGACCCTGCCGGCAACGCTCCGCTACGATCGTCCGGATGCCTGAGTCCCTCCCGGCGACGGCCCTCGCATCCGCCGATGCGGCCGTGATCGACATCGGCTCCAACTCGGTGCGTCTGGTACTCTACCGGCTGGAAGGCCGGGCCATCTGGACCGTGTTCAACGAAAAGGTGCTGGCCGGTCTGGGCCGGGATCTGCCGCAGACGGGGCGCCTGTCCGAAGAGGGCGTGGCCATGGCCCTGCCGGCGCTGCGCCGGTTCGCCGCCGTCATCGAGGGGGTTCGCCCGCAGCATGTGTTCGTCGCCGCCACCGCCGCCGTGCGAGAGGCCGAGGACGGCCTGACCTTCTGCGAGCGTGTGGCCGCCGAGACCGGCTTTCACATCCGGGTCCTGTCGGGCGAGGACGAGGCCCGCTATGCTGCCCGGGGCGTGCTGGCGGGTCATCCCACCGCGGAAGGCGTCGCGGCCGACATGGGCGGCGCCAGTCTGGAACTGATCCGCCTGGGCAAGGGGGATGTCGGACAAGGGATCACCCTCCCCCTCGGACCGTTTTCCCTGGCCGACGACAGCGAGTTCGACGCCAAAAAGCTGCGTGCCAAGATCGACAAACGCCTCAAGGGCAAGACCGCGGACTTCGAAACCCCGACCCTGCACGCGGTCGGCGGGGCCTGGCGCAGCATTGCCCAGCTGCACATGGCGATGTCCGACTATCCGCTGCAGATCGTCCATCAGTACGCCATGACGGCCGACGACGCCCGCGACGTGGCCCGGTTCGTCTCGCGCCAGTCGCGCACCTCGCTGGACCGTACACCGGGCGTCTCGCGCCGGCGGGCCGAGACCCTGCCCTATGCCGCCCTGGTGCTCGAGGCCCTGATCGAGAAACTTGCGTTGAAGACGGTCGAGTTCTCGGCCTGGGGCCTGAGGGAGGGGCTGTTGCAGGAGGCCCTCAGCGCCGAGCATCTGGCCAGTGATCCGCTGATCGCAGGATGCACGACCTGGGGCGCACGTCAGGGGATCTCGCCCCTGCTGCCCGGCGCGGTCCAGGCCTGGATCGACCCTGTCCTGCCCGCCCTGCCCAAAACCTTCGGCCGTGAGCGGGACCGCACCCTGACCACCGCCGCCTGTCACCTGTGCGACCTCGGCGCCCGACTGCACCCGGACCACCGGGTCGAGCTGGTCTTCGAACAGGTGCTGCGCGCGCCCGTCCCGGGCCAGACCCACGCCGAGCGGGCCTTCCTCGCCTGCGCGCTGAACGCCCGGTACGGCGGGCCGTCCGCCACCCCCCAGCCCGACGTCGTCAACCGCCTGCTGGACGAGGAAGGCCGCCGCCATGCCCGGGCCCTCGGTCAGGCCATCCGTCTGGCCTGCGACCTGTCCGGCCGCGCGCCGCAGCTTCTGGCCGGAGCCCGTCTCGCGATCGATGACGGCACCCTGACCCTGACCCCTGCGGAGGGTTACGCCGACATGCTGCTCGGCGAGCAGACGCGCCGGCGGCTCAAGGCCCTGTCCGATTCGCTGGACCTTGCCTGCGGCGACTGAGCGGCCCACCCTCCGAAGCAGCGCAGGGAGGTGTGTCCATGGCAGTCACCGGAATCGGCGGCTTCTTCTTCCGGTCCAACGACCCCGAGGGTCTGGCCGAGTGGTATCTGACCCATCTCGGCGTCGGCGCCCCGCCGGGTGTTTTCATCTGGAATCAGCAGGCCGGGCCGACGGTGTTCGCCCCGTTCAAGGCCGACAGCGACTATTTCGCTGCCGACAGGCGCTGGATGCTGAACCTGAGGGTCGATGATCTGGACGGGCTGATCGCCTCGCTGACAGCCGCCGGCATAGAGGTCCTGACCAAGGCCGAGTGGGATGCGCCCGAGGTCGGGCGATTCGCCCGCATCCACGACCCCGAAGGCAATCCCGTCGAGCTCTGGGAACCCGCGGCAGTGCCCCCCGCCTAGTCCTCGATCTCGACCACCTCGACGCGCGAGCCGTTCAGCACCAGCGCCAGTTCGCCGCGCTTCAGCTTCAGCGCATCCTCGCCGAACATCTCGCGCCGCCATCCCTTGAGGGCATCGACCGGGGCCTCGTCGTCCAGCGCGATCTTCTCCAGATCCGCGACATTGGCGATCATCTTGGTCGCCACGCCGGCGTTGTCGCTCTTGGCCTTCAGCAGCACCTTCAGCAGTTCGACCACCGAAGGCGCCGCCGCCGGGCGGTGGCCCGGGCGGTCCAGCTTGGGCGCATGGGCTTCCGGATCGGCCAGAACCGTCCGCAGTTCCGCGATCAGGCTCTCCCCCAGCCGCGAGGCGCCAAAGCCCTTTGACACCGACCGCAGGCGGTTGAAGGCATCCGGATCGGTCGGCGCTTGGGTGGCGATCTCGTCGATCGCCTCATCCTTGATGATCCGTCCGCGCGGCTGGTCGCGCTCCTGCGCCATGCGTTCGCGCCAGACGGCCGTGGCCACGAAGGCTGCCAGATATTTTGCCGAATATTTCTTGGGTTTCAGACGCTTCCAGGCGTTTTCAGGTGTAGTGTCGTAAAGCTGGGGATCGGTGAGGGCCCCCATTTCCTCCAGCACCCAGTCCAGTCGGCCGGACTTCGCCAGCTGCTCGCGCAGGCGCGGATACAGCGCCGCCAGATGGGTCACATCGCCCAGCGCATAGGTCAGCTGCGCCTCCGACAGCGGACGCCGGGCCCAGTCGGTGAAGCGACTGCCCTTGTCCAGTTCCTTCTTCAGCATCTGGCGGACCAGCGCCTCATAGGAGACCTGATCGCCGAAGCCGGCCGCCATGGCCGCCACCTGGGTGTCGAACATCGGCAACGGCATGGCCCCCAGCCGCACGAAGATCTCGATGTCCTGCCGGGCCGCATGGAAGACCTTGATGATCTTCGGGTCCCGCAGCAGGTCGAGGAAGGGCTCCATGTCCAGCCCTTCGGCCATGGGATCAATGATCCCGGACACCTCGGTCGACGCCGCCTGGATCAGGCAGAGCCGGGGCCAATAGGTGGTTTCGCGCATGAACTCGGTGTCCACGGCGATAAACGGCGCCTTCGCCAGTTCCGCACAGAAGTCGACAAGGGCTGGATTGGTGGTGATCGGGGTCATTTGAATGCTATAGCCCCGGCGTGCGCCCTCATGGCAAGAGGGGCGCCGGAATTCCGTCCACTGATTCAGGTTCGTGTTCGATGAGCGACAGTCCTTCTCCCCCGTCCAACGGCCTGACCTATGCCCAGGCGGGGGTGGATATCGACGCCGGGGAGCGACTGGTCGACGCCATCAAGCCGCTGGCCAGATCCACGGCACGCACGGGATCCGAGCCCTCGCTGGGCGGATTCGGCGCCCTGTTCGATCTCAAGGCCGCAGGATTCACCGACCCCCTGATCGTCGCGACCACCGACGGGGTCGGCACCAAGCTGAAGATCGCCATCGACACCGGCCGCCACGACGGCGTCGGCATCGATCTGGTGGCCATGTGCGTCAATGACCTGCTGGCCCAGGGGGCCGAGCCGCTTCTGTTCCTTGACTACTATGCCACCGGCAGGCTCGATGTAGAGGCCGCCCGCCGCGTGGTGGCCGGCATCGCCGAGGGCTGTCGTCAGGCCGGCTGCGCCCTCGTGGGCGGCGAGACCGCCGAAATGCCAGGCCTCTATGAAGGCAGCGACTATGATCTGGCCGGCTTTTCGCTGGGCGCGGTCGAGCGCGGCCATACCCTGCCCCGCCATGACCTGCAGAATACCGGCGATGTCATCATCGGCCTCGCCTCAAGCGGCCCGCACTCGAACGGCTATTCCCTGATCCGCAAGGTGATCGAGACGCGGGGCCTGACCTGGGCCGACGACGCCCCCTTCGCCAACGACCGCACCCTGGCCCAGGCCCTGATGGAGCCGACCCGCATCTATGTGAAGCCGGTGCTGCCGCTGATGAAACAGGGCTGGATCAAGGGCGCCGCCCATATCACCGGCGGCGGCCTGATCGAGAATCCGCCCCGCTGCATCGCTCCGGGGCTGGAGGCCGCCTTCGACTGGCAGGCCTGGCCGCGCCCGGCGGTGTTCGACTGGCTGGCCGAGGCCGGTGGCATTTCGGATCACGAGATGCGCCGCACCTTCAACTGCGGCGTCGGCTTCATCCTGATCGTCGGGCCCGAGCACGTCGAGGATGTGCTGGAGGGCCTGCTGGAGGCCGGCGAGACCGCCTTTGTCTGCGGCCAGCTCCAGGCCAGCGCCTGAGCGCTTGACCCCCGGGGGTCGATGCCGTCACGGTGACGCCCCTGTTCAGGAGATTGCCATGCGTCTGATCGCGTCCCTCTGCCTCACCGTCGGCGCCGCCCTGTCCCTGGGCCTCGCCACGCCGGCTTCTGCCCAGACGTCCGCCGCCGTGGACCATGCCGAATTGCGCGCCCTCGGGGTTCTGGTCCAGCCCGAGCGGATGCGCGCCGACATCGAGACCATGGTCGGCTTCGGCACGCGTCACACGATGTCGGAAACGGAGTCCGAGACGCGCGGCATCGGCGCCGCCCGCCGCTGGGCCGAGCGCGAGTTCGAAAGCATCAGCGCGAACTGCGGCGGCTGCCTCGAGATCGTCACCCCGTCCGACACCGTCACCGGCCGTCGCGTGCCGACCCCAACCGAGGTCGTCGATGTGGTCGCCATCCAGCGCGGAACCGGCGATCCCAACCGGGTCATCATCATTTCCGGCCACCTCGATTCGCGCGTCAGCGATGTGATGGACTTCACCTCCGACGCCCCGGGCGCCAATGACGATGCCTCGGGCGTCGCCGCCGTGATCGAGGCCGCACGCATTCTGTCCGCCTACCAGTTCGATGCGACCCTCGTGTACGCCGTGCTGTCGGGCGAGGAACAGGGCCTGCTGGGCGGCAAGATCCTCGCCGACTATGCGACCGAACAGGGCTGGTTCGTCCAGGCCAACCTCAACAACGACATCGTCGGCAATTCCGAGGCCCAGAGCGGTATCGTCGATACCACGCGCGTCCGCGTCTTCTCCGAAGGCACCAAGACGGTCGAGACCGAAACCCAGGCCAACAGCCGTCGCTACAACGGCGGTGAGGTCGACTCCTCCTCGCGCAACCTGGCCCGCTTCATTGACGGTATCGCCGACCGCTATCTGACCAATTTCGACGTCGAGATGATCTACCGCACCGACCGTTTCGGACGCGGCGGCGATCAGGTGGAAATGCTGCGGGCGGGCTTCCCGGCCGTGCGGATCAGCGAAGGCGCCGAGAACTATGATCGCCAGCACCAGGACCTCCGGGTCGAGGACGGCGTCCATTACGGCGACACCATCGACGGCGTCGATTTCGACTATCTGGCCCAGGTCACGCGCCTGAACATCATCAGCATGGCAGCTCTGGCCAGCGCGCCCGCTCCGCCGACGGGCGTGACCATAGCCGGCGCGGTCCAACCCGACACCACCCTCACCTGGCAGGCCGTCCCCGGGGCCTCCGGCTACCGGGTCTGGTGGCGGGCCACCACCGCCCCGCAGTGGACCTACAGCCGCTGGGTCGAGGGCGGCGAGTCCACCCGGATCGTGCTGGAAGGCATCGTCATCGACGACTATTTCTTCGGCGTCTCGGCAGTCTCGGCCGATGGCTATGAGAGCCCGGTGACCTTCCCGGGACCGCCCGGCGACTATCGCGTCGCTCCGGCCCAGTAACCGATCCCACGTGACCCGAGCGCCCGTCCGCGTCGCCGTCCTGATATCGGGAACCGGCAGCAATTTGCGGGCCTTGGTCGAGGCTTCTGAACCGGCATTTGAGATTGCCCTCGTGCTATCGAACCGGGCCGAGGCGCCGGGTCTCGCCTGGGCGGCCGAACGCGGCATCGCCACGGTCGCCCTGCCCCACGCCCCTTACGGCAAGGACCGACAGGCGCATGAGGCCGCCCTCGATGAGGCTCTACGGGCCCACGACATCGCGGTCGTCGCCCTGGCCGGCTATATGCGCGTCCTGACCCCCTGGCTGGTCGGGCGCTGGTCCGGCCGCATGCTCAACATCCACCCCAGCCTGCTGCCCAGATACCCCGGCCTCGACACCCACCGCCGCGCCCTCGAGGCCGGCGACCCAGAGGCCGGCTGCACCGTCCACCTCGTCAGCGAAGGCGTCGACGAAGGGCCCATCCTGGACCGAGCGCGCGTGCCGGTCATGGCAGGCGACACACCCGAGACGCTGGCCGCGAGGGTGCTGGAGGCCGAGCATCGGCTTTACCCGCAGGCGCTGGGGAGGTTCTGCGCGGGGCTGTAAGCGCTTTGCGGGATCCAAGGCGCCGACCTAGTATCGACACGTCGGTCATGCGAAGAAGCGACCCGTCGCGTGGGCAAGGTGCTGAACGGTGGCAAGTCACAGCACGCCGACAATGGACATCCGATCAGGCAAGGCTCCATGTCGAAACCCAAGCTGCCAATAAACGCACCCACCTTTGCGATTGTCGTAGGATTGGGTTCGGCACTCAGTTCGTATTTGTCGGGCGATCAACCCTTGGTTTGGGCCATCGGACTCGGTGTCTGTACGGCCGTGCTCAGCTATTATCTCTATCCGCACCTGTGGGACTCAAGCGGCCGGTAGCCTGCACCGCACATGTGCCTGATAAATCCCGAGCCTGATCAACGCCCTGCCCGCACCCGATCACTTTCATCCCGCCCTGCCTCCGGGGGCGCCTATACTGCCCGCTTCACTCGAGCGACGCCCGGGAGGGATTCAGACCAATCAGACCATTCAGACGGTTCAGACGGTTTTTTTGCCCCCTCTCCCGATGGGACCCGAAGGGCAGCGCGGAGCCTGAGAGGGGGTTGGGGGTGAGGGCCGCTCCTCTCCTTCGACGCGAGCCGTCGCAGCGGTCGTGCCACGGCGTCCGCCGACACACACCGCCGCCCCTCATCCGGCGCTCACGCGCCACCTTCTCCCATCGGGAGAAGGACCGGAATCCAGCTGGAGGAACGTCGATTCCAGACCATTCAGACGGTTCAGACGGTATTTAGCCCACGAAAAAGGCCCCGGCGTTTCCACCGGGGCCTCGTTCATGACACCACTCAGCCTTAGCCGACGATCTGGTCGTCGGTGAAGAACTGGGCGATTTCAATGCCGGCGTTCTCGATCGAGTCCGAACCGTGGACCGAGTTTTCGCCGATCGACAGGGCGAACTGCTTGCGGATGGTGCCGTCAGCAGCGTCCTTGGGATTGGTGGCGCCCATGACCTCGCGGTATTTGGCCACGGCGTTCTCGGCTTCCAGCACCTGGACGACGACGGGCTCGGCAGTCATCTGGCCGACCAGTTCGCCATAGAAGGGGCGTTCGGCGTGGACTTCGTAGAATTTCTTCGCTTGCGCTTCGGTCAGCTTGACGCGGCGCTGGGCCACGATGCGCAGGCCGGCGCCCTCGATCACGGCGTTGATCGCACCGGTCAGGTTGCGGCGCGTCGCGTCGGGCTTGATGATCGAGAAGGTACGTTCGGTCATTGGGGTCAGTCTTCGTTTGGGGGTTTCGGGTCGCGGGCTTATAGCGGGGCGCCCGCGCCTTTCCAACCGTCTCCGTGACACCGGACATGCCCCCGTGCTTCCGGCGTCGCCCTGTCACAGGCGATATTCCTCCTCCCCATGCTTCAAATTACCAATCTGACCTTCAACGCCTGGGGCCGCCGGTTCCTCGACGACGCCTCCGTCTCCCTGCCGCCCGGCGCCAAGGTCGGCCTTGTGGGCCGCAACGGCATCGGCAAGTCGACCCTGTTCAAGCTGATCCTCGGCGAGCTGGCCGCGGGCGGCGACGAGATCAGCCTGCCCAAGACCGCCCGCATCGGCTCGGTTGATCAGGAGCACCCGGCCACCCCCGTCAGCGTACTGGAGACGATTCTCGAGGCCGACGAGGAGCGCCACGACCTGCTGACCCGGCTGGAAACCGCCGAGCCCGAGGAGATGGGCGAGATCTGGACCCGGCTGATCGAGATCGACGCCGACGCCGCCCCGGCCCGCGCCGCCGAAATCCTCGTCGGCCTTGGCTTCGACCAGGAAAACCAGCAGCGGCCCATGTCGCATTTCTCGGGCGGCTGGCGGATGCGCGTGGCTCTGGCCGCCGCCCTGTTCGCCGAGCCCGACATGTTGCTGCTCGACGAGCCAACCAACTACCTCGACCTCGAAGGCGCCCTGTGGCTGGAGGCCCGGCTGAAGAAATATCCGGCGACGGCGCTGATCATCTCGCACGACCGCGAGATGCTGAATGAGGTCTGCACCCACATCCTGCACCTCGCGAGCCACACCCTGACGCTCTACACCGGCAACTACGACCAGTTCGAACAGGCCCGCGCCGAAAAGGCCCGGCTGCAGCTGTCGGCCAAGGCCAAGCAGGACGCCGAGCGCGCCCACCTGCAGGCCTTTGTGGATCGCTTCAAGGCCAAGGCGTCAAAGGCGGCGCAGGCCCAGTCCCGCATGAAGCGGCTGGAAAAGATGCAGCCGGTGGCGACCACCATCGAGGAGCGCGTCGCCCCCTTCATCCTGCCCTCGCCGCCGCGCCCGCTGGCGCCGCCGCTGATCCGGCTGGAGCGCGCCAATGTGGGCTATGAGCCCGGCAAGCCGATCCTGCGCAATCTGAACCTGCGGATGGATCTGGATGACCGCATCGGACTGCTGGGCGTCAATGGTGCCGGCAAGTCGACCTTTGCCAAGATGATCGCCGGGGCGCTCGATATCTTCGAGGGCGAGTTGCACCGCGACAAGAAGATGCGGGTGGGCTGGTTCCACCAGCACCAGATCGAGGCCATGGACCCGACCGATACCCCGCTGGAGATTGTCCGCCGGGCCATGCCGGATGCCTCCGAGAGCAGCCGCCGGTCAAAGCTGGCCCAGTGGGGCCTCGGCTACGAGAAGCAAGAGACGACCGTCGCAAGCCTGTCGGGCGGCGAGCGCGCGCGCCTGCTGCTCAATCAGGTGGCGATGGACGCGCCGCACGTCCTGATCCTCGACGAACCGACCAACCACCTCGACATCGACAGCCGCCGCGCCCTGCTGGACGCGCTGAACGCCTACAACGGCGCCGTCATCCTGATCACCCACGACCGCTCGCTGATGGAGATGGTCGCCGACCGTCTGTGGCTGGCCGCCGACGGCACGGTGAAGCCCTGGGACGGCGACATGGACGACTACGCCAAATTCGTCCTCGACCGCGCGAAACAGGCCGCGGTCAAGCCCAGCCAGATCAAGGAAGAGGCCGCCCCTCAAGCAGCGAGCACCCGCGGGGCGAGCGATAGGGGCAACAAGAAGAAATCCGGCCCCTCGCCCTCGACCCTGCGTCACGCGGTGAAAAAAGCCGAGGAGCGGATGGCCCAGCTGACCGCCGAACTGGCCCGCATCGACGACGACATGGCCAATGCCTCGGTCAACAATCCCAAGGCGCTGGAAGGTCTGACCCGTGCCCGGGCCAAGACCCAGACCGCGCTGGACGAGGCCGAGGCCGCCTGGATCCAGGCCGAGGAAGCCCTGGCGGAGGTGGCATGACCCGACCCATCGAACTCTCGCGGGAGGCCCGACAGGCGGCCTCGGCCGGCCTGCGTCAGGTTCTGGCGGACGAACTGGACGTCGAGGTCGGCGCCCTGCAGGCCGATCTGATCCTCGACCGGGTCATCCTCGACCTCGGCCCCATCCTCTACAATCGTGCCATCACCGACGCCCGGGCGGTGATCGCGGCCCGTGCCGAGGACATGGACGAGGCGCTGTACGGCCTGCAGCGGCAGACCGACCTGCGCTGAGCACGGCAGGCCCTTCCCCGCCCGGCCCGAAATGGTCTAAGGCCTCGCCCAGAACCTGGCGGATGTGGCGGAACTGGTAGACGCACTGGATTTAGGTTCCAGCGCCGCGAGGCGTGGAGGTTCGAGTCCTCTCATCCGCACCAGCCCCCGCGGGCTCAGCCCTGCGCCGGAATGGCGAACACCAGAACAACGCCGGCCAGCAGGATCGCACCGACGAACAGGGCCACGCGGGCCCTGTCGCCTTGCCGTCCCGCGGCCCAGGCCGCCTGGATCGACTGCAGCGCGTAATAGAGGACGAACGCCCGCGAGGCCCAGGTGATGATCTCATAGATGTTCGAGGTCCAGACGATGACGATGGCCACCGCCGCCGTCACCACATTGCCCCAGCGGACCCGGACCCGGTGGCCCGAGACCTCGTGCAGCAGGCCCCCTGCGCCGTTCATGTCCGCGACCGCGGCCGACAGCTGCGAGGCCAGTGCCGCCAGAATGATGGCCGGAGCGATGATGATGCCGACCGGGCGCAGGATGTCGATGATCGCCGTCTCGCCCGAACCCTGGCTTTCGCTGCCGGTGAAATGGCTGGTGATCAGCAGGAAGAAGACCAGATAGATGGCCGTGGCGATCCACTGGGCGTGGCGCATGGTGCGGATTCGCAGGGGCCCGTCGTAGGCCGCCCCCAAAAACCGCGACGTCTCGAACCCCTGGACAAGGATGACCAGCCCCAGCAGGACCCGCAGGTCGGTCAGGCCCGCCTCGGGCACCGGTGCGGACCAGGCGAAGGTGCCGCCGTGAATGGCCAGTCCGGCTGCGACCGCCAGGCCGCCGAACAGGCCTGCGATCACGGCCAGCTTCAGCGCCACAGCGCCGATCGCCAGCTTCTCGAGGCCGTTCAGCCCGGCCAGGCCTCCGATCAGGCCGACGGTGGCGATGACGACCGTGGCCGCGGCCCTGATCCAGACGGGATCGGTGATCTCGCCCAGCCGCAGCCCGAAGGCGGCGAACAGATGCAGATAGTAGGCGACCGAGACGAAATAGGCCAAGGCCAGCGCCAGTTCAGAGACCCGCTCCAGGCCCTTCACGGCACGCGGGGCCCCGCCATCCAGCCCTGGCTCGACGTGGGCGATGTTGTAGCGAATGGCCGACCCGAACAGATAGCCCGCCGCACACAGCCCCAGCATGGCGGCAATGGCGAGGTTGCCTGCCAGCGAGGCCAGCACCGGCCCCGCGACCAGAAACCCCGAGCCTATGATCGAGGCCAACGGGGTGACGGTTGCCCGCCACTGATCGGACTTCAACAGTCGAGGATGGAACAGCGCCGCTGCGGCGAGAAGGCCGACGCCGATCAGGGCGTAGTCGGCCGGCCCCATCAGACCAGCCGGCTTTGCACCAACGCCGCCTCGATGAAGCTGGCAAACAGCGGGTGCGGCGCAAACGGACGGCTCTTGAGCTCGGGATGGTACTGGACGCCGATGAACCACGGGTGGTCGGTGCGCTCGACCGTCTCGGGCAGCACGCCGTCGGGCGACAGGCCCGAGAAAACCAGCCCGCCCTTCTGCTCGATCGCCTCGCGGTAGTTGATGTTGACCTCATAGCGGTGGCGATGCCGCTCGCTGATGTCGGTCGTGCCATAGATGTCCGCGATCCGGGACCCGGCCTTGAGCGTCGAGTCATAGGCGCCCAGCCGCATGGTGCCGCCCAGATCGCCATCGGCCTGACGCAGCACCCGTTGATTGCCGACGGTCCATTCGGTCATCAGGCCTACGACCGGTTCGTCCGCCGGCCCGAACTCCGTCGACGATGCGTCAGGATACCCGGCCAGGTTCCGCGCCGCCTCGATCACCGCCATCTGCATGCCGAAGCAGATGCCGAAATAGGGAATGTTGCGCTCGCGGGCGAAGCGGGCCGCCTGGATCTTGCCCTCGGCCCCGCGCGCGCCGAAGCCGCCCGGCACCAGAATGGCGTGGGCCCCCTGCAGGCGCGCGTCGCAGGCCTCGCGGTCGCCTTCGAACGTCTGCGATTCGACCCAGTCGATGTTGACCTTGACGTTGTTGGCCACCCCGCCGTGGTGCAGCGCCTCGATCAGGGATTTGTAGGCGTCTTTCAGCACCGTGTACTTGCCGACGATGGCCACGGTGACCTCGCCATCCGGCTGCAGGCGTCGGCGCACGATCTCCTGCCAGCCCGACAGGTCCGGCGCCGGGGCGTCGTCCAGTCCGAAGTGGGCCAGCACCTCGGCGTCCAGACCCTCGTGGTGATAGTCCAGCGGCACCGCATAGATGTCGGCCGAATCCATGGCCTGGATAACGCCGGACGGCCGGACGTTGCAGAACTGGCCGATCTTGCGCTTTTCATCGGCCGGGATCGGATATTCGCTGCGGCACAGCAGGATGTCCGGCTGGATACCGATCGAGCGCAGCTCCTTGACCGAGTGCTGGGTCGGCTTGGTCTTCATCTCGCCGGCGGTCTTGATGAAGGGCAGCAGCGTCAGGTGGACGAAACACGACTGACCGCGCGGCAGGTCCTGGCCCAGCTGGCGGATGGCCTCGAAGAACGGCAGACCCTCAATGTCGCCCACCGTGCCACCGATCTCGACCAACACGAAGTCGACTTCCTTGCCCTCATCGGTCAGGGCCGGAGTCAGGCAGAACTGCTTGATCTGGTCGGTGACGTGCGGAATGACCTGGACCGTCGCGCCCAGATAATCGCCGCGGCGCTCCTTCTCGAGGATGGTCGAATAGATGCGGCCGGTGGTGATGTTGTCAGACTTCGCCGCCGACACGCCGGTGAAGCGCTCATAGTGGCCGAGGTCGAGGTCGGTCTCGGCGCCGTCGTCGGTGACGAACACCTCACCGTGCTGATACGGGCTCATCGTGCCCGGATCGACGTTCAGATAGGGGTCCAGCTTGCGCAGCCGCACGCTGTAGCCACGCGCCTGCAACAGCGCACCAAGGGCGGCGGAGGCGAGGCCTTTTCCCAATGAGGAAACCACGCCGCCA
>CAXICH010000038.1:0-13241 GCA_964022245.1 uncultured Alphaproteobacteria bacterium | reverse complement strand
TCAGGCCGACCGACTCCAGCACCTTGCGGACCTCGCGGTTCTTGCCCTCGGTGATGGAGACGCTCAGCCACAGATTGGCCGAGACGTGGCCGTCGTCGCCGGCCTTTTCCCTGGCCTTGTCGATGGTCGCCTCGATGGGCCCATAGTGGATACCGTCCACGGTCGTGCCGGTTTTCAGCGTATCCAGCTTCTCCTGGGTGATGCGCCCCCGGGCCCTTGCCCGATACTGACGCACCAGCGCAGAGGTCGGAAGCTCCAGCGCCCGGCTCAGTTCGCCATCATTGGTCAGCAGCAGCAGCCCCTCGGTGTTCAGGTCCAGACGACCGACCGAGATCACCCGCGGCAGGCCGCTGGGCAGGGCGTCGAACACGGTCGGGCGCCCCGCCGGGTCCATATGCGAGGTCACCAGCCCGGCAGGCTTGTGATAGCGCCAGACGCGCGTCGCCTCGGCCGCGCCGACGGGCTTGCCGTTGACGGTGATGACATCATCGCGCGTGACCAGGGTCGCGGGCGTGTCCAGAATCTTGCCGTTCACGGCAACCTGTCCCACGCCGATCAGGCGCTCGACCTCGCGGCGACTGGCAATGCCGGCCCGGGCGAGGGCCTTGGCGATACGCTCTGTGCGCTTCGGCGCGGGCTTGCCCCCGGCCTTGTCGTCGCGCCCCCTCGCGCCACCCGGCTTCTCTCCACGAGGCCGGTCACCCCGAGACTTGTCACTCCGGGGCTTGTCACTCCGGGGCTTGTCGCGGTCGTATTTTCCACCCGGCTTGCGGTCGGCGAAGGCGCCGCCCTCTTGACGCGGGCGGGGCTTCTTGTCGTTGTCTTTTGAATGGCGGTCCATGATGAGCGGTTCATGCGCATGGCATTGGCCCTGGCGCAAGCGGCGGCGGACGTGGACGAGGTCCCCGTCGGCGCAATTCTGGTTGATGAGGCGACCGGAACCGTGCTCGCCGAAGGGTCGAACCGGCCGATTTCGACCTGCGATCCCACGGCCCATGCCGAGATTATCGCCCTGCGCGCGGGTGCCGAACGCCTCGGCAACTATCGCCTGACCGGCCTGACCCTGTATGTCACGCTCGAGCCCTGCCCCATGTGCGCCGGCGCGATCAGCCTCGCCCGCATCGGACGCGTCGTCTGGGCCGCCGATGATCCCAAGGGCGGCGGGGTGGCGCACGGCGCGCGCGTCTTCGACCAGCCTACCTGCCACTGGCGTCCGTCGAGCGAGGGCGGTCTGCTGGCCGATGAGGCGGCCCGGCTGCTCAAGCGATTCTTCCGGGCGCGGCGGGGAACGGCCAGGCCCCCCGGTCGTTCCGACGCACAGTCGCCTGTGGAGGGGCAAAGCGAATGATTCGATCCCTGCTGATCGCTGCCGGAGTTCTGGCTGCCCTGTCGGCCTGCGAGGAACCGACGCCGGTCAGTTCGGACGGAGACGCCGTTCAGCAGCGTGCCGTCGAGGCCCAGACGGCCCGGCGTCGCACCGGAGCCGAAATCCAGGAGCGGATGCTGCATCGCGACGTCCAGGCCTCCTACGTCTGCGTGGGCGGCGACCGCCTGACCGTCGACTTCGACAATGCACGCGAGATGGCCACGGTCCGCAATTCGATGGGCGAGGCGTTCGACCTTCACCTTGAACGGGCCGAAACCGGGATCTGGTATCGCGCCAGCGGCAACGAGCTGCGCGGCGAAGGCACCACCGCCGTCTGGACCGTCAGGGACCGTGATCCGGTAGAATGCCGCGCGGTCGACTAGCCCGCGCCGGCCTCTGTCAGGAACGCCCGAACCCGTCCCGCATCAACGTCCCGCGCGACGAAGGCCTCGCCGATACGCCGCGCCAGAACCAGCGTCAGCCTGCCCCCCTCGGCCTTCTTGTCCTCCGCCATACGGGCCAGAATCCCGTCGGCCGTGAAGCTGCCGACGGACGCCAGCCGGTTCGGCAGTCCCGCTGCCGCGACGACCTGCGCCACCCGATCCGCGTCGGACGGCGGGCATAGCCCCTCGCGGGCCGAGATCTGAAAGGCCAGGACACAGCCCAGCGCCACCGCCTCGCCATGGGTGAGCACGGTCTCGTCAAAGCCCAGTTCGGCCTCCAGCGCATGGCCAAAGGTATGCCCGAGGTTCAGCAGGGCGCGCGCCCCCGCCTCCTTCTCGTCGACCCCCACCACGTCGGCCTTGATCCGCACGGACTGCTCGATGGCATCAACCAGCGTCTCGTCAGCCATGCCGACCGGGTCGCCGACCGCTGCCAGCTGACCAAAATAGGCCGCATCGCCCAGAAGGCCATGCTTCAGCATTTCGGCCCAGCCCGAGCGCAGTTGGCGGTCCGGCAGGGACTTCAACACGTCTGTATCGGCCAGGACCCGCCTCGGCTGATGAAACGCGCCGACCAGGTTCTTGCCGCGCGGCGTGTCGATCGCCGTCTTGCCGCCCACCGAGGAATCCACCTGGGCCAGCAAGGTCGTGGGGACCTGCACAAAGTCTATGCCCCGCATGAACAGGGCCGCCGCCAGACCGGCCAGATCGCCAATCACCCCGCCGCCCAGCGCAACCACCAGACCCTGGCGGTCCAGCCCCTGCGCCATGAGACCGTCCAGCACCCGCTCCAGCTGGCCGAACGACTTGCTCGCCTCACCTGCGGGCACGACGACCCGGCCAACCCGGGCGCCCGCCGCGCCCAGGGCCTCGGCGACGCCCGCGCCATACAGACCAGAGACCGTCTCGTCCGACACCACCGCGACCGCGCGACCGGGCCGGACCTCGGCGATCCGGCCAATGCTGCCCAGAAGCCCGGGGCCGATCTCGACCGCATAGGGCCGGAATCCCTCGCCGGAGACCTCGACGACACGGTTCATGAGGCCCGCCCCTGCTGATAGCCCGCAATCGACTCGATGATGGCATCCACCGCCTGCGAATGCGCGCCCGCCCCAACATCGACCGTCACATCGGCAAAGGCATAGATGGGATAGCGGACCTCGGCCATGCGCTTCAGCGTCTCCAGTGGGTCGCGGCCGCGCAACAGGGGCCGGGTATCTCTTCGTCGCACCCGCTCGGCCACGACCTGCAGGTCGGCGCGCATCCACACGGTCAGCGCCTTGTCCTTCAGCAGCGCGCGGGTCTCCGGGTTCATCACCGCCCCGCCGCCGGTCGCCAGCACCATGGGCGGTCCCTCGACCAGACGCTTCATCACCCTTGCCTCGCCGGCCCGGAACTCCTCCTCGCCGTACAGGGAGAAGATGTCCGAGACCGTCATGCCGGCGGCTTCCTCGATCTCGGTATCGCCATCGGCAAACGGCAGACCCAGCCGCCGCGCCAGCCGGCGCCCCACGGTCGATTTGCCGACCCCCATCAGCCCGATCAGGGCGATGGTGCGGTCGACGATCACGGTCGAGGCAGGGTTGGCGTCGGAAGCGGCTGGGGTCATGATCCGTTCGACCTCTACACCATGGTGCGCAGCGCGCCACAGCCAAGGCCGGATGTGACCCCCCAGATCGAAGCCTTTCTGGAAATGATGGCGGTCGAGCGCGATGCGGCGCCCAATACCCTCTCGGCCTATGGTCGCGATCTCGCCGATGCCGAGGCCGGTCTGGGGCCCTCGGGCGGGTTGATGGCTGCCGATTCGCCCGCGCTCGAGGCCTGGTATGCCGGCCTGTCGCGTGCCGGGCTGTCGGCGGCCACAGCGGCACGACGGCGCTCGGCCGTGCGCCAGTTCTACCGCTTTGTCCTGTCCGAGGGCTGGCGCACGGATGACCCCTCCCGCCGTCTGGAAGCCCCGTCGCGGGGCCGCCCCTTGCCGAAGGTGCTCAGTCGCGAGGAGATCGAACGCCTGTTCGAGCGGCTGATGGACCGCGACGGCCCCTCGGCCCTGCGTCTGCTGACCCTGGTCGAGCTGGCCTATGCCTCGGGCCTGCGCGTCTCCGAGCTTCTGGCCCTTCGGGTCGAGCCCTTCCGCCGCGATCCGGACCATCTGATCGTCCGCGGCAAGGGCGGCAAGGAGCGGCTGGCCCCGATCGGCCCTGCCGCCCGGCGCGCGGTCCAGGCCTGGTTGGCCATACGCGACGCGGCCCGCAAGCCAGAGGCCCCGGACAGCGTATGGCTGTTCCCGTCGAGCGGGGCCTCGGGCCACCTGACCCCGCGCCGCTTCGCCCAGTTGCTGGATCAGGCCGCGCTGGACGCCGGGCTGGAGCGCGGCCGCGTGACCCCGCACGTCCTGCGCCACGCCTTTGCCACCCATCTGCTGGAAGGCGGCGCCGATCTGCGCGTCGTCCAGACCCTTCTGGGCCACGCCGACATCTCGACCACCCAGATCTATACCCATGTTGCCCGTGACCACCTGGCCCGCGTGGTTCGCGACAAGCATCCCCTTTCCCGGCCCCGGCCACGCAAGGACTGAACCCCGCTTGCTCCCCGGCGTTTGGGCCACTAGGTTCCGCCGCCTTCCGGGGCGAAATCTCCGCCCGCCGCAGGATGCCTTCATGGCCACGCACTACCTCGAGTTCGAAAAGCCGATTGCCGACCTCGAAGCCAAGATCGAGGAACTGTCGCTGCTGTCCGAAACGGCCGGCTCGTTCGAATCCGAAATCGCGGGCCTGACGCGCAAGGCCGAAGAGCTGCGCCGAAAGATCTACGGCAAGCTCGACCCGTGGATGAAAACCCAGGTGGCCCGCCACCCGCAGCGGCCGCACCTCGTGGACTATATCGACGGCCTGTTCACCGACTTTGTTGAACTGCACGGCGACCGCCAGTTCGGGGACGATCAGGCCATTCTCGGCGGCCTCGCCCGTTTCCGGGGCCGACCGGTGGTGGTCATGGGCCAGGAGAAGGGCCACGACACCCAGACCCGCCTGACCCACAATTTCGGCATGGCCCGGCCCGAGGGCTATCGCAAGGCCGTGCGCCTGATGGACATGGCCGAACAGTACAGCCTGCCCGTCCTGACCTTCGTCGATACGGCCGGGGCCTATCCGGGTCTCGGCGCCGAGGAGCGCGGTCAGGCCGAGGCCATCGCCCGGTCGACCGAGCGCTGCCTGACGCTGGGTGTGCCCTCCATCGCCACCGTCACCGGCGAGGGCGGCTCCGGCGGGGCCATCGCCATCGCCGCCGCCAGCCGCGTGCTGATGCTGGAGCATTCCATCTATTCGGTGATCTCGCCCGAAGGCGCTGCGGGCATCCTGTGGCGCGACGGGGCCCGGGCCCGCGATGCGGCCATGGCCATGAAGATCACCGGGCCCGACCTGATCGACCTCAAGATCGTGGACCGCCTGATCGACGAACCGATCGGCGGCGCCCACAGCGACCGCGCGACCGCCATCGCCAACGTCGGTCATGTCCTCGCCGAAGAGCTTGAGGCCATGAAGGGGCTGTCGCCCGAGGATCTGCGCCGCAAGCGCGCCGAGCGCTTCTACGCCATCGGCCGGATGGGCTAGGCCTTCAGGGCCGAGCCCCGCGTCTGCTTGCGCCACAGGGTCGCGTATTCGCCGCCCTGACGCGCGACCAGTTCGGTGTGGGTGCCGCGCTCGACCACGCGCCCGTCCTTCAGCACCAGGATCAGATCGGCGTCGGCCACGGTCGACAGCCGGTGCGCCACTACCAGCGTCGAGCGCCCCGCTCGCGCCTTCCTCAGCGTCTTCTGGATCGCCTGCTCTGTGCGGCTGTCCAGCGCGCTGGTCGCTTCGTCCAGGATCAGGATGCGCGGATCCGCCAGCAGGGCGCGGGCGATGCCGACGCGCTGGCGCTCGCCGCCTGACAGCTTCAGGCCCCGCTCGCCCACCCGGGTATCCAGCCCGTTCGGCAGGGTGCGGATAAAGGTCGCCAGTTCCGCCGCCTCGGCCGCCTGCCAGATTTCGTCCTCACTCGCCTCCGGTCGGGCAAAGGCGATGTTGGAGCGCAGGGTATCGTTGAACAGGGCCACATCCTGCGGCACCAGCGACATGGCGCTGCGCAGCGAGGCCTGGGTCACCGCCGTCGCGTCTTCGCCATCGATCGTCACCCGGCCGGTCTGCGGATCCAGCAGCCTCAGGGCCAGCTTGACCACCGTCGACTTGCCCGCTCCCGACGGGCCAACCAGAGCTACGGTCTGACCGGGCTCCAGCGTAAAGCGGACATCCTCCAGCCCGGCCGAGCGGGCATCATGGCGGAAGCTGACGTCCTCGAACGCCAGACAGCCGCCGCGCGCATCGACGGGGCGCACCAGATCATGGGCGTGCGGGGCATCAGCCACCTGCGGCCGCTGGCGCGTGACCTTCAGCAGCTCTTCCATGTCGATGAAGCCCTGGCGGATCTCCCGATAGGCAAAACCCAGAATGTTCAGCGGGGCATAGAGGGAGATCAGGATCAGCACCGCCGCCATCACATCGCCCGGTCCCAGCCGCCCGGCGGCGGCCTCGAACCCGGCCATGACGGCCATGATGGCCAGACCCAGGTTCATGATCAGGGCCTGGATGCCGTTCAGCATGGCCAGTGAATTATTGGCCTTCAGCGCCGCCTGGACGTAGGTCGTCAGGGCCTGGTTGTAGCGGCCCGAGGTCCGGGTCTCGGCGCCGAACGACTTGACCGTCTCATAGTTCAGCAGGGCGTCGACCGACAGGCCGGCCGCCTCGGAGTCGGCCGCATTCATCGCCCGCCGGTGCTCAAGCCGCCACCCGGCCATGCCGAACGTCACCGCGGCATAGATGACCACGACCGTCACCGCGACGGCCGCGAACCGCCAGTCATAGCGGGCGCCCAGCACCCCGGCAGCGAGGATCAGCTCGATCCCGGTCGGCGCGAGATTGAAGACGATGATCCTGAGCAGGAAATCCACGGCCCGCGAGCCCCGCTCCATGACCCGTGACAGGGCGCCTGACCGCTTGGTCTGGTGGAAATCCAGCGACAGCGACAGGGCATGCGAGAAGGTGTCGGCGGCCATCTTGCGCTGCGCGGCGGCCCGCACGGGCGCGAACACCACATCCGACAGCTGCGGTGTGACCGACGACAGGAACCGGACCCCGGCCCAGCCGAGAGCAAAGGCGGCAAAGCCCCAGCCGACGGCCACGGCCGCCCCCTGCCCCGCCGCCAGTTCATTGACCGCAATGCCCAGCAGCACCGGCGCCGCCACGCCCAGCGCCTTGCCCAGCAAGGTCAGGGTCAGCGCGGCCGTGATCCTGAGCCGCAGCTGCGGCGCTCCCGAGCGGCCGACCACGCCGAACAGATCGGCGAGCGCCTTCCACGTCGAGGGGGTGTCTGCGGGCGTTTCCGCCACCGCGCCGTCCAGAGCCTTGATCGCAGGGTCCGCATTGCGCCCCCGCCCTCGTTCACCGCGCATCGCCATGAGCCCTATATGGCGCGCGGCGCGGGTTTGACAAAGCGGTCAGCCGATCCCGGCGATCGTCTCGACCAATTCCTCGACCGCCGCCTCGGTCGTCGCCCAGGAACAGACGAACCGCACCGAGCCGTCGTCGAACCGGTAGCAGGCCCAGCCCGCCTCATTGAGGCGCTGATGCGCCGCCGCCGGCATGCGAACGAACACGGCATTGGCCTCGACCGGATGGGCCAGCACATGGGGCGAGCGGGTGACGATCCCCTCGGCCAGTCTCAACGCCATGGCATTGGCGTGGGCCGCGTGGGCCTCCCACGCGCCGCTCTCCAGCAGACCCAGCAGGGGCGCAGACAGGAAGCGGCCTTTGGACGCCATCTGCCCGGCCTGTTTCAGCCGATTGTCGACCCGCCTCGCCAGCGAGGTGTCGAACATCACCAGCGCCTCGCAGCACAGGGCGCCCGCCTTGGCTCCGCCCAACACCAGAACATCGACGCCCAGTCTGGAAATGGAGGTCAGGTCGAACCCGGCCGCGGCCGCATTGGCCAGCCGCGCCCCGTCCATATGCACGCCGTGGCCGCGCGCCTTGACCGGGTCGATCAGGGCCTTCAGCTCATCAGCCGTGTAGACCGTGCCGTACTCCGTGGCCTGGGTCAGCGACAGGGCGGCGGGCGGCTGACGGTGCCCGACCTCGGCCTCGGACAGATGCGCCGCCACGGCCGCGGGGTCGATCTTGCCTGAAAAGCCCGGCAGACCGATCAGTCCGACGCCTTGACCAAAGAAACCCGGCGCTCCGGTCTCGTCTGTGCAGACATGGGCCGCGTGGTGGGCCAGCACCGCCTCGAACGGCCAGGCCAGCATCGACAGGGCCAGCGAATTGGCCGCGGTCCCCGAAAACACGAACCGCACCTCGGCCTCGGCATCCAGCCTTTGCCGGATCAGGTCCGCCGCGCGCGCGCTGACGTCATCGGTGCCATAGGCGCGGGCAAAGCCGTCATTGGCCGCCGTCAGGGCCGCCAGGGCCTCGGGCGCCATGCCCGCCGTATTGTCCGAGCCGAAATCATAGCGCATCAGAACTTGGTTTCCTGGCCATCCGACTTGTCCGCGGTGACCATGACCAGTCGCGCGAGATCCGCACCCTTGTGGGGTACCTCGACCTGATGCGGGAACGGGATCTCGATCCCGGCCTCGTCAAGGGCTTCCTTGCCGGCCTGCATGATGTCGGCCTGGGTCTGCCACCAGTCTCCGGACAGGACCCAGGCGTGCAGGGTAATCTGGACCGCGCTGTCCAGCAGACCGGTCACGCCCGACCAGACCGGCGGGTCCTCCATGACCTTCTCGTGCTGCGTCGCCACGGCTTCCAGCACCTCGCGCGCCGCCTTCAGGTCCTCGCCATAGCCGACGGTGAAATCGATCTCGACGCGCCGGCGCGTCTGACCCGAGAAGTTCAGGATGCGATCGCCCAGCACCAGCGAGTTCGGCACGACGATCTTGTGATTGCTGGCATTGCTCAGCTGGGTGGTGAACAGGTCCAGCTTCTGTACCGACGCCGTCACGCCCCCGATGTCGACCACGTCCCCGACCCGGTAAGGCCTCAGGATCAGCAGCATGACCCCGGCGGCCACGTTCGAGAGTGTGCCTTGCAGCGCCAGACCGACGGCCAGTGAAGCGGCACCGAGAACGGCGATGATCGAGGTGGTCTGTACACCCAGCCGCTGCAGAACGGCGATCAGGCCAAGGATCAGCACCGCCACGCGCACGATCTGCACGGCGAAGCTGAGCACGGTCGAGTCGCGGCGGAAGGCACTGACCCGGCCCAGGCCCTTGCGGGCAGCCGAGGCGGCCCAGCGCGAGGCGATCACCGTGGCGATCAGTATCAGGATCGCCAGTGTCAGGTTGACGGCAAAGTCGCCGACCAGCTGGGTCGCCTTGGCGATCAGGGCGGCGTCAAGGGTTACGGCATCCCGGCCCGAGGCCAGGGTCGAGGCAAGAAGGCTGGTATCAGTCATGCCCCGGGTCTAGCGCGCCCGAAAGCCTTGTGAACCCCCCGACCGGGAATTCTTTACCCGTCCGGAACGTCAGGCGGCGGCCTGGGCGAGGGCGTCGGTGCCCATCAGTTCGCGCAGGGCGTCACGGCCCTCGCCGACATGGGCCATCATCTGGGCCAGGGCGGCAAAGTCGATGGGCTTGTTCAGATAGGCATCTGCACCGGCCTGCAGACCCGCGGCATGGTCTTCGCTGCGGGCCGACGCCGACAGCACGACGATCGGCGTTCCGGCATTGATGCCGGCTCCGTCGCGGATGTGACGCGTCGCCGTCAGGCCGTCCATGACGGGCATGTTGACGTCCATGATGATCAGGTCGAACGCCTGTTCCGCACAGGCGTCCAGGGCCAGCTGACCGTTCTCGGCGGCAGTCGAGACGTGGCCGGCCGAGCTCATCCAGGCTTCCAGGATCATGCGATTGACCGGGTGATCCTCGACGATCAGCACCGACATCTGGCGGCCGTCCTCGACCTCGGCGGTGATCTCCTCGACCGCTTTCGGTGCCGCCCATTCCACAACCTCGGCCTCGACGGCAAAGGTGAAGGTCGACCCCTTGCCCAGCTCGGAGGTGACCGTGATGTCCCCCCCCATGATGTTGGCCATGCGCCGCGAGATGGTCAGACCCAGGCCCGTCCCGCCAAAGCGGCGCGTCGACGAGGCATCCACCTGGGTAAAGGGCTGGAACAGACGGTCCAGGTCTTCGGGCGAAATCCCGGTGCCGCTGTCGGTGACGGCGAACTCGAACGCCACGCGCCGATCGGCCAGCCGCTTGCCCGTTACCGTATAGGCCACCGTACCGGTGTCGGTGAATTTCACCGCATTCGACAGAAGATTGTGGATCACCTGACAGACGCGCAGCGGGTCCCCCCGCACCGTGGCCGGGATGTCTCCCTCATAGGTCGCTTCGAACATCAGCCCCTTGGCCTCGGCCTGGGCCTGGAACGGGCCGGTCACGCGACGATGCAGGTCCTCGACCGACACATCGACGATCTCGAAGGTCATCTTGCCTGCCTCGATCTTGGTCATGTCGAGGATGTCGTTCAGCAGGCTCAGCAGATTGTCGCCCGAGTTGCGGATGATCGACAGATATTCCCGCTGGGTATTCTCCAGACGCGTCGCGCTCAGCAGCTGGGCGGCGCCCAGCACGCCGTTCATCGGCGTGCGCAGCTCGTGCGAAATGATGCCGAGGAAGTTGGACTTGGCGTCATTGGCGGCATTGGCCTTGTCGCGGGCGGCTTCCAGCTCCTCGATCAGATGGGCCTGATGGGCCTGGAACGCGCGAATGCGCTCCTCGCGCATCATGGTCATGGTGACCAGAACGAACAGGCCGGCCGCGGTGAACGGCAGAACCGCCAGAAAGGGCCAGAACAGGGGCGTGCCCCACTGGCTGATCGCAATGATCACGGCCACGGCGCCATAGGGCGAGGAAATGACCAGCGCCTGACGCGGGGAACTGCGTAGCTGCGCAAACACCAGCACATAGCCGGCCACCAGCAGCGTCAGGGCCAGCGGTTGACCGAAGGGGGCGCCCGAAAACCAGGCCAGCAGGGGCGCTGCGGCCCAGGCGGCGGTCGTCACGGTCGCTACGGCGGGGAAAACCAGACCCCACCCGGTTCCGACCCGTTCGCTGATGCGCTTTTCAACCGCCCCGCGCGCGGCGCCGGCCGCGAGGGTGCCGACGAACCATAGACCGGCCTCCATCGACCCGAGGGTTGCCAGCAGGCCCAGGGCCCAGCTGGTGATGATCAGATAGCGCAGATACTGGGTCTGCAGGATGGCCCGCAGGGCCGCTGCAGCCTCTCCCGGCGCCGAGTCCTGCCCTAATCCGTCTGTTTCGACCAAGGCGGGTCCCCTCCGCACCGTTCATTTCAGAATGGACGCTAAGGTGAAGATTCTAAGACGAGGTGAATCTGCGTCTTGTTCGCGGATTACGACATGTCCTGGGCCCGTCGCGCCTCGTCAGGCGTCAGGGCCCGGACCGAAAGGGCGTGCACCGGTCCTGCCATTTCCTCCCGGAGGAGGCCCAGGACCTGTCGCTGCCGCGCCACCCGGGTCAGGCCCTCAAAGGCTTCCGAGACGATCATCAGGTTGAAATGACTCTCGCCGCCGGGCTTCGCATCCATGCCGCCTTCGTGGTGGTGGCCGGCGTGGCGCGCGCTGTCATCCACCAGCTCAATCGCGTCCGGTGACAGCCCTGCCCCCAGCTTTTCGAGAATTCTTTGCGCAATCGGGCCGTGCGACATGTCATCTTCCTTGATGAGGACCAAATCAGGCCTACACTTTGTAGGATGCCTTCCTCGTTTCAATACAAGCCGCGCTTCACGGACATCCGGGTCAAGCCCCCTCGCAGCGACGAGGAGCGGGCGGCCGAGGCCGATGTCCTGCGCCTCAAGCCCGGCGAAAAGCCCTGCCAGTGGCCGGACTGCACCCGTGCCGCGACTGCCCGGGCCCCGAAGTCGCGCGAGCGCATCAATGATTTCTATGACTTCTGCCAGTCGCACGCCGCTGAATATAACAAGGGCTGGAACTTCTATGCCGGCATGAGCGAGGAGGATATCCGCGCCGCCCGCGAGAATGAGGCCATGACTGGCGGCCGCCCGACCTGGGAGATGAAAGCCGGCCGCCTGAACCGCGAGTCAGCCGCGGGGGCCAGGGCCGGCGCCGCGGGCAGCACCACAGGCGGCACCTGGCGCGACAGCTTCGGCCTGTTTGGCCGCAAGGGCGAGGCCGTGCCCGAACAACCCGGCGAGGATCGCCGCATCGGCCGGCTGGAGCGCGCCGCCCTGGCCGACCTCGATCTGGAGCCCGGTGTCGAGAAGAAGGCGATCAAGGCCCGCTACCACGAGCTGCTGAAACGCTTTCACCCCGACCATAACAAGGGCGACCGCGGCGCCGAGGCCAAGCTGCAGCGCGTCATCAAGGCCTGGAAGACCCTGCAAAAGGCGGGCCTCGCCTGAGATGTTCAAAAGATTAATGTAAATATTCGTATCGACCTAATATGTATTATTGCATAAATGCAACCAATGTTATTTGAATGAGTTCTACAGGTATACAGCGCTTGGAGGCGCTTCCTGAAATGTTCGGCAAGTTCAAACGACACAATAAGCGCAAACAACGCCTGTCTTCGTGGTTCGAAAGTGAACGCGACGGCGATACCCACGCCCTCGATATTGGCGGCGTCGCCGCCAGCCTGGCCACCTATATTTACGCAGCCCTTCGCCAACAGGCGCGCAAATTCAGTGTGCGCCGTCCGGGGTGCACGGTTCCCGCGCCGAGCAAGCCGGCACCCGTCGCCCGCTGACGTGAGGCTGCCCTGCTCCGAGCCGGCCGATCATGACTTGAGACCGATCGTTGATTGAGGCGGGGACGGGTCTCGACCACCCCGCCACGCTGCGCTAAGCGCACAGCCATGACCTCTCCGCTCGACTCCTCGCCCGATCCTCTGCTGACGCTCGAACCGCACCGCAAGGCGACGGTCCGGGAGTTGTTCGGCATCGACGCCGACATGACCGTGCCGGTGTTCACCGAGCGCGACAGCCATGTACCGGATATCGACGAGGCCTATCGCTTCGATCCCCAGACGACCCTGGCCATCTGCGCCGGCTTTGCCTTTGACCGCCGCGTCATGGTTCAGGGCTATCACGGCACCGGCAAGTCGACCCACATCGAACAGGTCGCCGCCCGCCTCAACTGGCCGCTGGTGCGCGTCAACCTCGACAGCCACATCAGCCGGATCGATCTGGTGGGCAAGGACGCCATCGTCCTGAAAGACGGCAAACAGGTCACCGAATTCCGCGAGGGCATGCTGCCCTGGGCCATCCAGCGCCCCATCGCCCTGGTGTTCGACGAATATGACGCCGGCCGCCCCGATGTGATGTTCGTCATCCAGCGCGTGCTCGAGGCCCAGG